>JAIRLY010000139.1 GCA_031259075.1 Dysgonamonadaceae bacterium
AGGCTAAATTTCTGAGAAAAACAAGACCATATTCTTATTTTTTTAATTGAAAAATCAATTGATTTTTCAATCTGGAATATCTCATTTTCAAAATCACACCTTCCCTTTTATTTTTTCCAAATACTGATTGCTGAAGTCAATTTTCAATTTCACCCAAAGCGGTAAATGGTCGGACATCGGAAGGATGTTTCTTTATGGCCGCCGGCACTGTAAAACCGTATTTTTCCAGTGCTTTTATAGTATCATCTTCCACTTCTTGGAAAGAAAGTAGAATAATCCCCCGTTTGTAACAGGATTGTTAAATCTTTTTAACCGGATTGTTATAGAAAAAGATTTCCTTTGCAGTTCCATATTAAAACGTGATTATGCTAACTATTTTTGACATATTCGGAAATTATTCCGTAAATTTGCAACTGTACACGAACACAATATGAATATGAGACCATTTTATCCGATATATCTTGTTGTGCTTCTCCTGTTTCATGTATCGTGCAAACAGGCAGGCAGGGATTTAGTTCATACCGTATCCGATTTTGGCATCCCGATAAGCTGCATCTCACCTTCACAGGGAAATGATTCAACTTTTTTTATAGGATTTGAAAACGGAGATATTATGAAAATAAATATCATAACCAACAGCAGGACAACCATCAATGCAGGAAACAACAGGATATACGACATTTGCGCCGAAAACGACACCACACTGTTGGCCGGCATCAGGAATGAAGGAGTTAAAAGGATATTAAACGGCGTTATAAAACAGAAATATTATATCCGTAATCCGCTTGACACAACCAAACTTACGGATTCTTTCGCCGCCTATACCATACAAATGGATACGGACCGCTTTTATTTTGCCACCTCTTCCGGTATTTATACGCTGAACAAAAACGAATGTGAAACAGCCCCGCTATTACATCCGTATTATCGTCCCGAAAATCATTCCCTGTTCCATTTTGGCGTTAACCACATGCTTGTTAATCGCACGAACATCTATGCCGCCACTTCGGATTCGGGCTTGATCGTTTTGAACACAAACAGTCCAAAATATCGCAAAAAACTAATAGACAGGGAAATATCGCATTTATATCCATATAACGATTCGATATTATATGCTTCATCAAGCGATTTGATATACAAAATTAATATAAAGCAACCTGTGGAGCGGCAAAAGTTCGCACCAATAAAAAATGACTCCAGAGGTATTTTTGCATATCTGGTTGACCGGCTGGACGGAAAGCAAAGGGAATGGACATTGACCTCTACGGAGATGAAATATAAGGATAAAAACGGCGTCAGTTCGTTACAGTTGTCGGGCAAACTCAGCAGCAGCTATAAAAACTATGTCTTTAAAGGAAAAGATTTTATCCTGTTAGCCTGTCACAATAACCTCTACATTTTTCCCTCGCATCAGAATCCGAAAGGAGAATCAAACAATGTCATCGCCGTATGTACAAACCAGAGCAGCAGGTTATGCTACTTCATCACAATGGACAATAAACTGTATTCGGTCGGCGGAGAAGACAACCGGGCCCGGATCATTGGAGATTTAAGCCTTACCATACGTGAAAAACCGGTGAGGTTTCATGCAGGAAAAAAATACCTTTGGCTGATTACAAATAATTCCCTGTACAAAATCAATCCCGGTAATGCAGCGATAAGCCGTGAAATAGGCCTCAGTGGAAGCGGAGCGAAAAGGGAGCTTGGCAAGAAAATCGATTTCAGGAGTATTCATGAAGACAGGGAATCCCTGTTGCTGGGAACCCGGAATTATCTGTTACGTGTTAAATTCGTCAATGACGGAATTATACAGATAGACTCCATACCAACAGGCAAAAGCGCCAATGTCGATTTTTCAGACCTGTATATTACAGACATATCCGGACAATACTTTGCATCCATGAAACACGGCATTTTTGAATTAAACGCCAAAGATTCGCTTGAGAAAATACCCGGCTCGGATGCCATTGGAGAAATAAGGCGATTCATCGAAGAAGACAACCGCTTTATTTACCTGTATACATCCGAGGGCATCTACGAATGGGGGAAATACGGGAAAGATTTCCGTCGTTTTCCCGGAATAAATTCCAAATCCGTCTCAACAGTATATTATGGGAATAAAAGTTCATATATTATCGGTTACAGGGGAATAGAACGGATACCCTTGGACTCGGCGTCCGTTTTATGTCTGGTTGATGAACATTTGGATATTACGGTCGACGAGGCGGCCATTGCGGAAGTTGCCGATAAAAGCTTCCTTTTTACCGGCACACCGATAGGACTGTATAAATACGGTGAAAACAACGATTTAATTCTCATCGAAATGCCTGTCAAAAGTTATACCGTCCTGTATCTCGCATTATTCATCACAGGTATTGTTGCGGTTGTTATCATTGTAAATCTTCTATATTTCCATCGCAAACGACGCATTAAAAAGAAATTGAAACGCTGTGGAGAAAAGATTACGGAAAATGTCAAGAAAGGGATAGGAAATGAGTTGATGCGTAAAAAGGAAGAATTGGACGACAAACTGAAATCCGTCAATATACTTGGAACACTGCGACTTGAAAAGGAAGTCAACGATTTTGTAATCCGGGTGGAAGAAGGCCTGCTGAAAAGAAATGAAATTATTGATTCGATTAAAATACTAATAAACAGAAAGATAAAAGAAATAGACGACATAATCGGTAAAAACGGCTGTCAAGACGAATGGGAAGACATTCGTTCGGGGAAAGCCAAAATCGGCGATGACCGGAATAATGAATATTCCATTGACTATTCCCTCGGTTTATTGAGCCGGATACTGGAATTTGAACGGAATTGCCTGAAAAAGGTCATGATTACTCAAAAAATGACGGCGCAGCAGAAAAAGGATTTTGAGGACTTGAACAATATCTTCATCACAGGGAAAGGGAGTAAAACCGGAGAAGAAGAAAAGCGGAACCGTATAAAATCCAAATGCGAGGAATTGTTGAATAAGTATCGCGAAGAACTGTACGAATTAAAATTGAAAAGCAACGCAAAGAAAACCTATGTAGTCCTGCTGTTAATTTCCGGGAAATTTGACAATGCGGATGTTGAGGAAACGATGAATTTTAACCGTGTTAGTGATGTTCGATACACTGTTCATGAAGAATTGAAACAAAAAACAAACAGGAACGCCCTGCTGGAACAGTTATTTGAAAATACGAAACCAAAGAAATAAATAACAGTCAACAGATTATCTGCACACACGAGAAAAAATGAGCATCCATAAAAGGTTTCGTTTTTTTACGCAACCGAGCAAATACGAACCGAAAATGAAACGAAATATCCGGTACATACTCTACTTTTGCAGCAAATACAAAATACTTTTCATAAAAGTTCTAATGTATAAACTAAGTGATTTGGATTTGAGATTGTCGGAAACAGGAAACGGAATGAATCCTGTTTTTACAACGGGGCAAGCTTTTTTTAACTTTAAAAAGTTGCTTTTCTCGAATATTTGTGTAAACACACACATCCGTTAACTGCCCGCCCGCCCTCATTAAAAAAGGCAAAATTACACAGATTTTTTAGATTTTCCAATCGGCAGCCCGTCTTCCAGCGCGACGGCTTATCCCATAGAATCATTTTATCCACAAACAAAAGTTCGCTTTGCAAGCAACATCCGTATTGTGCAAAAACCTTATTATATCTACATAAAATGATTACTGTCATGACTGTTAAACTGATTAAAATGCCATATAAACATCATCATGACAAAAAAAAATATTATAGACTGTTAGTGATAGCAGGCGTTGATCATGGCGCAGACAACCGCCGATTGTTGTTTCCAATACCTAAAATGGAGATAGAACGAGTTAACAATCCCGGACTGCTGTGGCAAAATCAGGGATATAAATATTGATATTAGCATATTAAAAAATAATAAAGAGAAAATAAAAAAACGTTCTTTGACAGATTGGTTTACACGTAATTATATTAGGGAATGATAATTTTATATTATCTTTGTTGTCGCGATTGGATAAAAAAACGATTATATTATGGCAACACCTATTAGAAGTATACCGGTATTAGAAGGAGAAGTAGCGCGCAAGTTTTTGCGAGAAATCAAAAAAAACGAAAAATGGCGCGGTACATACAAAATTTCACGAGAAGCAAGAGACGGTTTCAAAAAAATTGAAGCTGAATATAGAACCCGAATTGCAGAGGAATTGTAATGACGTTTTGGGAAACGTATCTACGGTTTCGATTCAGCGAAAAAACAAAAGCCGAATGGTCACAATTTCATTGTGGCGACAAAGATTTAGATGAATTTTTTCTTGAGGACGCAGCTAATTACGAACAACAGTTACTGGGAAAAACATATTGTTTCGTTCCAAAAGAAAATCCTTCGATCATTGTTTGTGCCTTTACATTATCTAACTCCAGTATTGAGGCCCGAAACTTGCCTAACAATCGACGTAAAAAAGTGATGGAACATATTCCATACGAAAAATCGCTTAGCAGTTATCCTGCAACGTTGATCGGCAGATTGGCGGTAAATGAAGATTTTCAAGGAAAAGGTATTGGCTCCGATTTGTTGGATTATATTAAGCTTTGGATTACAGACACTGAAAATAAAACAGGTTGCCGTTTCTTGACTATAGATGCTTACAATAATGAAGTGACAGGACGGTTTTACGAGGCAAACGGTTTTAAATACCTTTTTTCATCCGAACTGCAGGAAAGAGACTACATCGGCTTATCTGCCGAAAAAGAATTGAAAACAAGATTGATGTACTTCGATTTAATACTTATATAGAATTATATATTTTCGTACTTCCTTTACGATAAAAGGCGTGTAAACCAATATTCAGCGGTTTACACGCTTTTTTGTTTCAGATAACAGTGTACCGCTTATACACAGCAATAATTGAAAAACATTAAATAAACAATTTATTAATTTATAATTCATTATGTTATGCGAAAAATAAACATTCTTTTTTTATTGCTTATGCTGGCTGGCATGACTGTAAATGCTACCAACTATTATGTAAAAGTAACAGCTACCGGCAGCGGTAACGGAGCCTCTTGGGACGATGCCATGTCGGGTGAAACATTCATTTCCAAGCTTGCCTCCGACATTGTAGCCGGTGACGTAATTTATATGGCCGGAGGTACTTATAAATCACAAGCAGGTACTACATCCCATGTCGTGACCATAGATAAAGCCATTACAATTATTGGCGGTTTTGCCTCCGATATTACCGGTTCAACTACCGATATTACTTATCCTTCTTCGACTCCAACCGTCTTTTCCGGTGATTTGAATAACGACGGGGTTGCCAGTTCCGGTGACAATCCGGTTATGTATATCAACAGCAGCAGTGGAGAAATAATATTGAAAGGGATTACAGTAACCAAAGGTTATTCGACCACAGCCGACAGGCCGGGTGTGCATATCAACAGTGGTACTGTGAATTTATATTACTGTACCATTGACGGTAATGTAACTACAACGACGTCAAGCAGTAATGCGGGAGGCGCAGGTATTTATTCAAACGGCGCTACCGTTTATGCCTGCCGGAGCGTTATCTCCAACAACTCTGCGGCAAACAGAGGGGGAGGCGTTCGACTGGCAGGTTCTTCCGTATTCACACTTGAATCCTGTTTAGTAACCGGAAACAGTATTAGCGGCGACTATGGTGGGGCTATACAAGGCTCCGGTTCATCGCCTAAAATTTATTGCATCAATACCACGATTGCTTATAACACAGGCAATCATGGAGCAGGAATAAACGCTGCCGGTGAAGTATATCTCATCTCTACCACCATAGCCAATAATACATCGTCTTCGGATGAAAGTCAGGGTCAGGATATCCGTTACGAATCCGACAAAATGTATGTCATCAACAGCATCATCACCGGCAACAACGAGGGCGCCCCTCATATTTACCTGAATGGCAATAACCGGAAAATAATATCCGGCGGGAATAATATATTTGGAAACACCGGCAAGTCGACAGAAGCCTCTGTTTTTGATACACAAGAGTCGGACGTGACATTTTATTATTCAGATATTTTTGATGGTAATACTTTGGCTGATAATGAAGGCTATCCGCAAACAATCGCATTAAGGGATGAAGAATAAATAACTTATAATAGTTTGGTTAATTGTACTCGAATTTATAGTTCCATTTTGGTAAGAACTTGTCAAAAACTACAGGCATTGTTTTCATAAATTTTTCACTTGCTTTTCTTCCCGTTTCATATTGTTTTGTATTGATATATGCTTTCACC
>JAIRLY010000291.1 GCA_031259075.1 Dysgonamonadaceae bacterium
TATTATTTTGCATTTTCTTATCGAATATCCTGATGAAAATCAACAGACAAGAACACTAAAATCAAACAAGTAAGAAGTTGCATCGGATGTCCGCAAAAGCAAAAAAAGCATGTGTATAATATTAAAATTTACAGATTGAAAAATGGAAATTAAAAGAAAATCCGGCAAAAACACTGATCGTTCAAAAAAACACCATATCTTTGCATCAAATTATATAAAATTTTCATAACTCTTTTACACATGAATAAAAAGAAGAAACTATTAAGAATTAAATATGGTCTTACGATAGTAGGTTTGGTTTTTTGTATCATTATGTACATTGTGTACATTAAATATCGTGAAGCAAAACAAGACACAGAACTTACTGAAACTAATCCACTTAAAGAATACGTTGATAATAAAGAAGTTATTACGGAGGATAGTATAATCGCTTGTGAAGACACAATTCCTGAAATTACCGATTCGTTTGAAACCCAACCGCAAGACCGGCTCGTCGGATATTTTAACGACGACATGGTATTAGACACGGCTTGGGTCGTGGCTCCTAAAATTAGAACGGATGTTGAATCTGAATTTGAATGTTATGGTGAATGTGTAAGTTACATTCAGTTTTCAGATCCGGATATACCTTCAATAAGATATGAGAATAGCATTGGAGGTGAACTTGTTAATGAAGGAGATTTGAATGAGAATGGAACAGATGAGATTGGTTTTGCTCCCTATTGGTTTACAAGTGCATGGATAAGTTATTGCGTATGGACTTTATCAAATGGTAAATGGATTGATGCTGTTGAACCGATATCTGTTCACACAACATTCCAAAATGAACCGCCCATTAAAAAAGATCCCAAGAGGAAAGGCTATGCAATCGTAACCTATTCGGACTTGTCGGTAGATGATTCGGATATCGTTTCTAAATCCAAATCGGTAAAAGTAGCAAAATAAAATCTTCGGGCAAAATAAAAACCGAAAGAAAATTTTTCCCTTATCCGAATAATTCTTTAAAAGCTTCTTCTACTTTTTTAACTGTTTTTATCTGAATACTAAGTTTTTTATTATCAAATTCTTTCAGATTATTTTGGGGTATCAATATTTTTTTGAATCCGAGTTTTTCCGCTTCCAATATTCGTTGTTCTATTCGGTTTACCGGACGGATTTCGCCTGATAAACCAACTTCGCCGCATGTACAGACTTCCCGTTCAATAGCAACGTCCAAATTCGAAGAAAGGATAGAGGCAATGACCGCTAAATCCATTGCCGGATCGTTGACCCGCAGTCCGCCGGCTATATTCAAAAATACATCTTTTTGTCCCAATTTGAAACCAACTCTCTTTTCTAAAACGGCCAAAAGCATGTTCATCCGGCGAATATCAAAACCGGTTGAACTTCTTTGTGGCATCCCGTAAGCGGCTGTACTGACTAAAGCTTGCGTTTCAATCAAAAAAGGTCTAACTCCTTCAATAGCAGCTGATATGGAAACTCCACTTAAACCTTCATGGTTTTGTGTCAGTAATAGTTCCGAAGGATTGTTAACTTCCCGTAATCCTCTTTGACACATTTCATATATTCCTAATTCGGAAGTACTTCCAAATCTATTCTTTATGTTTCGCAAAATACGATACATGTAATGCCGGTCGCCTTCAAATTGCAAAACGGTATCTACGATATGTTCCAACACTTTAGGGCCGGCAATATTTCCTTCTTTATTAATGTGTCCGATGAGCAGAACAGGAGTATTGGTTTCTTTAGCAAATTTCAATATGGAAGCAGAGCTTTCACGAACTTGAGCAATACTTCCGGGACTCGATTCAACTCGTTCTGTAAAAACGGTTTGAATAGAATCTATAATTACCAAATCAGGTTTTATATTGTTGATGTGTGTAAAAATTTGTTCGAGATTGGTTTCACAAACGATATAACAGTTTTCACTATCAACACCTAATCTTTCTGCTCTCAATTTCAGTTGTTTAGCGCTTTCTTCTCCGGAAACGTATAACGTTTTGTATTTATCCAGTTTCAAAACGGTTTGCAACACCAAAGTAGATTTACCAATTCCGGGTTCTCCGCCAATCAAAACCAAGGAACCCGGCACTAATCCGCCACCCAAAACTCGATTGAGTTCCAAGTCGTTCATATCTATTCGCACCTCGTTGTCCGTTTGTATATCTTTCAATAAAAGCGGTTTCGATCTGAAAGTGTCAAAATTGGATAATGGAGCATTGGATTTACTGATTATTTCTTCTACGTATGTATTCCATTCGCCGCAAACCGGGCATTTTCCCTGCCATTTTGGGGAATCATTGCCGCATTGCGAACAAACAAATGCTGTTTTTGTTTTTGCCATATAACAAAATTTTTGTTATCAATGAACAAAAGTATTGAAAATAATTGAAAACAGAATAAGAATCATTCCAATAATCCGTATTTTTTCATTTTATTGAATAAGGTTTTTCTACTCACTCCAAGATAGGATGCCGTCTCGGTTTTATTGAATTTGCACTGTTCAAGAGCTTTTAAAATGACTTCGTTCTCCGTTTTTTCTTTTTGAAAATCCAACCGGGCAGGGAGATGTTCGGGGAGTATCTTCCCTGTTTTACAAACGATCAAGGCGCTTTGAATGGCGTTTTCCAAATCGCGGATATTCCCCGGCCATGTATAGGTCTGCAAAATACTTAATGTCTCCCTGGAACAACCGGTCACTTTGGTACGAAGCAATTTATTATGCTTCCGGATAAAATGATCCGTCAGTAATGTAATATCCTCGCTATGCTCCCGTAAAGGAGGAAGTTGAATGACAAATATATTGATCCGGTAGAAAAGATCCAAACGGAAAGTATTGTTTTGCACCCGTTCAAATAAGTTGTTATTTGTCGCTGAAATCAAGCGGATATCTACCTCTATTTCTTTCTTTCCCCCGATCCGGCTGATTTTTTTATCTTCAAGAACCCGGAGTAATTTCACTTGTGCATCCAGAGGAAGTTCGCCGATTTCATCCAGAAAAAGAGTTCCGCCTTGCGCCTGTTCAAATTTTCCGATTTTAAGTTCTTTCGCATCCGTAAAAGCGCCTTTTTCGTGACCGAACAACTCGCTCTCCGCCAATTGTAGGGGAATGGCGCCGCAATTGACCGTTATCAAAGGTTTGTCTTTCCGTGGACTGTTGAAATGAATCGCTTTGGCGACCAGTTCCTTTCCCGTGCCGCTTTCTCCCATGATTAAAACAGAGGCGTCCGTTTCACAAACATTGGACACCCGTTTCAATACTTTATTCAGGGCCGGACTGTTTCCAACGATATGCTCAAAAGAAAACTGTTTATTTACAGCGCTTCTCAAATTCAAAACTTCGGTTTGTAGCCGAAAATATTCCCCTGCCCGTTTAAGCAGCAAGAGCATTTTATCATTATCAAAAGGTTTTTCGATATAGTCGTAAGCTCCCATTTTCATCGCTTCAACCGCTGAAGCGACATCTCCATAAGCCGTTACCATGACAACAACTATGTTCGGATAATGTTTTTTTATCCGTTGCAATATATCCAACCCGTTCATATACGGCATATTTTTATCCAGCAAAATGATTTCGGGATAAAAATCTTTTATTTTTTCCATGGCCTGTAAGCCGTTTATTGCAGTTTCTACCTGATAACCTGCTTCCGAAAATACACTTTCAAGAATCAGGCGAATGTTTTCTTCATCGTCTACAATTAACAATTTCATAAGTATTAAGTATTTGAATGTGAAACTTTATTACTTGTCAACATTTTTCGTTCCCTTAGGTAACTGTATTTCAACCTGAACGCCTCCATCCGGATGGTTGCATATTTCAATATTTCCGTCGTGGCGGTGGATTATTCCGTATGAAATGGACAGTCCAAGTCCCGTACCCTCTTCTTTTGTGGTATAAAACGGATCGAATATTTTTTCCATTTGTTCTTCATCTATACCCGTTCCGCTGTCGGTAACAATAATATGATAATAAACCGTTCTTTCTATGAACGAAGATTGAATCTCAATTCGGATAAAACCTTCTTCAGGGATAGCATCAATCGCATTCAGGACGATATTTATAATCACCTGTTTCAACTGATCCTGATCTGCGAAAATAGGAAGAGGTGAAACTTCGTATTTAGTGATAAATTGAATTTGTTTTTTGAGTTGTGTATTCCGGATCAACTGGATTGTATGATCGATCATCCGAATTAAATCAAATTCCCGTTTAACCGGATTATTTTGCTTCGAAAAAGACAGCAATCCGGTCAGGATTTCATTGATGCGATTTACTTCCGACAAAGTCGAATGAATGATTTTTTGTTTTTTAGGATCATTAATATCGCCCTGTATATGTTGTATGGCGCTCTTGATACTCGTTAACGGATTACGTATTTCATGTGCGGCTCCGGCCGCCAATTGCCCGATTACAGACAGACGGTCGGCTCGCATAATATGCTTCAAGTGTGTAACACGCTCTTCATTATATAAAATATTTTCTATAGACAGGGCTGCATTATCCAATAATACGGATAAAATTTCCACATCTTTTGCATTATACGCTTTTTTATTTTCCTTTTCTCCCACAAGAATAACTCCTCTGAAATGATTGTTTGCCTTAAGTGGGCAAATTAATTTACAGTCCAAATAATTTATAATTTTTAAGTCATTTTCGGAAAAGATATTAATATATTCCGGAATAAATGAAATGACTAACGGTCTTTCGTTTAATTGCAGCCATTTAACCAAGCCATCATCTGATAATATGTATAATTCCCGACTTGTTTCTTCCTGTGGATTCATCAATATATAACGGGTTGTATCATAATTTTGCCATAATACATAAATGTTTTTTGCATGGACAAGCTCATAGATACGGGTGACTATGGATGAAATTAAGGATGTTTTGTCTTTAATTGTATGTAATGACCGATTAAAATCAAGAAAAATCTGACGATAATCGTACTTGTTTTGTTTATCTTCGAATAATTGTTTCAACAGAACTATAATTTTTGATTTCAAATGTAATAAAATAAACGAATATATTTCTTATTTCGTATATCTTTACCCATTTCGGGTAAAATTTAATCTATACAAAACAGAATAAAATTCAATAATATATTGTCAAACAGTAAATTATCTGTTTGGCACGATTATTGACTTTCTGATAGAAAGCAACTCAAGTAGTATGAAACGATTTTCCTGTATCCTGTTTTTACTGTTATTTGTCATATCAGCTATTGACGCTCAACGTAAAATCACTTTCGACGAAGCGATCTCCATCGCTTTGAGCGAAAGCCATACCGTACATTATTACAAGGAAGATATGGAAGCGACTCGCTATTCATATCTTTACACCCAAGCTCAATTCAAGCCGTTTTTGGATTTTGACCTCTTTATTCCGTCGTGGGAAGAAGGAGTTCAGGAGATTTATCAAGCCAACGGACTGCCGGTTTACAACTCGACCGGTTCGGTGAAAGCCGGCGGAAATTTGAGTTTCAAATACGTATTGCCTACCGGCGGAAATTTCGACCTTTCTTCCAACATGTATTACGAGAATTACCGTACTACGCTTTTTATGCAAAACAATGAAGTGTTGAAACAGAATCAGGTGTATTCGCGGTTTATGTTGTCTTTCAATCAGCCCATATTTACCGCCAACAAGCTGAAAGAAAACATGAAAGTGGCGGAATTAGACTACTTGAGAAGCATTCATTATTATACCCGTGCGCAAATGGACATTGTATATAATGTTACATCGGCTTTCTATCAGGTTTACCGTACCGCTTTTGAAAACAAGATTAATCAAGACCGCCTGACTAATTCCAAAGAAGCATTCCGCATTGCCAAATTGAAAATGGAAACGGGTAATCTTCCCGAAGGGGAATTACTGACTGCGGAAATTGTTGTCGGACAAGACGAATCGCGATTAATGGAAAGCCATGGGAAACTGGAAGCGGCTTACGACGATTTCAAGCTGCTGATTGGATTGAATTTAAATGATTCGATCGAACTGGTTGCCGATATGGAATTTGAATCTTTCCTGATCGACAGACAAAAAGCAATTGACGAAGCCATTCAAAACCGTCTGGAAATTCAGGAAAACGATATTAATATTCAATTGCAGCAAATTGAAATAAAAAGGGCCAAACGGGAACGGGAGGTAAAAGGAAACATTTCCGCCTACTACAATTTCACGGGATTGAGTACATTGGAAGACGGTACGTTGCGGGATTTGACGCGCTCTTCTTTCGAGAACATGTTTGACCGCCCGTCCAATCGTGGAATCGTATTTACGCTTTCTTATCCGATTGCCGATTGGGGACGATCCAAAAATCTGCTCCGGCGGGAAGAAAGAAGATTGCAACAGCAGAAGTTGGAACTGGAAGATACGAAACGGACGATAGAAACCCAAGTCCGGAAAATTGTCCGCAATGTGTATGAAGCTGATAAACGCTTCCGGATTAATCAACGGAACAGAGACGCTGCCGTCGAAAGCTACCGGATAAGCCGGTTGCGATTCGAAAACGGCGACATGACCGGCAGGGAATTATCTATTGAACAGGAACGTTTGTCGCAGATTCAATTGGCGTATATTGACGCCTATATTACTTACCGGCTATCAATCGCCGATTTGAACAGGAAAACAATGTATGATTTTGAGAATAACAGAAGCTACTTGATTGGGAACTAAGAATTAAAAGTTAAGAACTAAAAGATAAAAATTAAAAATAGATGGGACGAATATTGAAATTTGTTGGGGTATTGTTTTTAAGTTTGTTTGTTGTTGCCGGCGGTTTTTGTCAGGGCGAGGATGAAGCGGCCCTGCTGCTGGACTTGAAGAAAGTGAGGGCAGATTATGAAGTGGCGAAGCAGCAATATGAAAACGACGTCAAGTTGTACGAAGAGAAAGCCATTGCTTTGAATGATTTGAACCGGTCGAAAAACGAATTGTTGAGCAAGGAAGTTGATTACCAGAAGTTGATTTTGAAACTCATCTCGCAACAATCGTATATCACGGTCGAACAGGCGGTCAAGTACCAGAACGAACGGGGCGACCGTAAAGTGAAAGTGATGCTGATGAGCGCATTGGAAGGTAATGAAGAATACCTTAGCCAATTCCAAGAGCATTTCGACGTCTTTACGCCCGAAATGCGGTCGGGAAAAATCTACAATATTTATATTTCATTAGTTGATAATGAGAGCAAAACAATCATCGGCTCGCCTTACGAGTTCAGGATACCGTTTATCGAACTCGGGAAAACAGGTACCGCCGATTTTGAATTGCTGAAAGACGCCGAATCGTTGACCGTATCCCTGAACTACAACAACAAAAAAGACGAAAAAAACATTTACCTGAAAAAAGGCGGAAGTTCCAACGTCATTGATATTGCCGCTATGCAATTTTCGCAGGAAGTTGATCTCGGTTCGAGCGCAAGCTATCAGCTCTCGTTGGAGCGTTTTTCAACTTCGGACGATGTTTATCGATTGGTTATCATCAATTTGCCCCGACAAATCACGTACGATTTTTCGGACGAAGGAAGCAAAGTTTCCCAGATTCGATTTGCGCAAGGGGTAAATGTAAAGAAATTAACGCTGCAAATCTACCTGCCGGACAGGGACGATGAACAGGTCGTGATAGACAAGCCGGTACATTTTCAGGTATTGGCTTTAACCAATGCGGAGTACGGCAAACTGGAAGGCAAAAACCTTGAAAATATAACGGTAGCCGACTTGAAAGCAACTGTCAGCGGAGAAGAAAAAATGGAGATTATCCCGCGCGGGAGAGGAAAAATAGAAGTCCGCGCCAACAGCCTTTACCACGAAATAACCACCGGACAGGAAGTCTCGATGGACATAACCGTCCGCAACGGCGGACGCCGCCGTTTGGATAATATCAAAGTCAATGTGGAAAAACCGTTGGGATGGCAGGCGGTGATTACACCCGACGTCATCAAATCGCTTGATCCGGAAAAAGAAGAAACCGTTCACATCCGGATTATACCGCCTGAAGACGGCGGCGTCGGTGCGCAGGAAGTAAAAATCAAAACGGAAGCCATGGCTGATAACCGGAAAGTGGAAACGGAAGATAAAACCGTCCGCATACAGGTGAATGCCGCTACATCCGTCGTAGGAACAATTTTGTTGATATTGCTGCTGATCGGATTGATCGGCGGTATCGTTTGGTTTGGAATAAAATTAAGTAAAAGATAATGCAGTTTCAAAAACGGAAGCATCAAACACCTGAGAATCACCAAGGACGAATACACTCAATTATTCTCATGAGGCTGAATAAACTGTTCCGGAATAATATCTGAAAGGATTTTGAAAACGAACTCGTGAAACATAAATGTCGCCTTAGAATGTAAACGAATTCTGATATATAACAAATAAGTATTAAAATAACAATATAAAAGTGATATGAAAAGATTAATAATTACGCCTATTTATGCGATTGCAATAATTACTTTATTAATGTCTGCTTGTAAAAATAATAAAGCAGATGAAAACACAAATACACAAGATTTTGCAGCATATTTTAAACCTGAAGTTTTTAATAAAGCTACATCAAAAGAACTTGAAGTATTTGTTGAAGTAAATCAAGCGAATATAAACATTAAATCAATGAGTGTATCCTTTCCTGAAATTCAGGATTCTCCGGTTATTGTGTTAAAACAAAATAATAACGAAACCGGTAATTTGTGGAGCGCTCAAATCCCTCTGCCTCCAGACCCGTCGTATATTCCGGATGGTGAGTATAATTGCATATTTGAGGTATTTGATGATAAATACGAGATAATAAAAAAAATTGAGATCAAACTACCTATAGTTTCTAAATAGTATTTCACTTTAAAAGCAAAATATATACATTTAAGCGGATAACTGTGAAATATGTAATATACTGATAATTGCCTCCCTAAATTTTAACGAACATCATATCGAGTAAATGATATAAATAATAATAGTATTACACCAATTAGCCATGAGAGCAAAATAATAATTTCTTTGGAACACAATTTTATTAGTTCAATAAACGTAGTTTTTTCATCATACATGAATTGCGGTATTAAATTTTTATCTACATTTTTCCTTGACATAAATGCTTCACACAAATATTTATGATTAAAAATTAAATGATAACTTGCTTGATCCTCATTGTCACGGGAATTAATAAAGTTTTTGAATATCAATACATAATTTGAAAGATTAAGGTAGAAATCCTTAAATTTATAATATCCGTTATTGGATACCTTTTCATTCAAAAACTTGAAGCTATAGTAAGGTGATATTGAAGATATATTGATAGCCAGTTCCGTTTGGTTAAACAACTTATTTCTGTATTCTAAAAATAAATTGTTATGAAGTTCATCTACTTTATCAAAACAGGATGCTAAATTATAAATTCTCGGATTAGGCGCCTCTCTTTTCCATACGCTATTCCAACCCCAATTGCAATCAGGATCAATATTCCCCTTTTTTAGAATATCCTCGGTACGTACTATATGTTCTTTGGTCGGTACATCCCTAATAATACGGGCAAGAATCCATGTAGTATTGGGGATTATAATAACAAAGGTAATCCAAACAAAAGTACTGATTAATAAAGAAAAATTAGGCGATGACGAAAAACTTGAAATAAGATAGAATATGAAAATCTGCAAACTGAAAAAAAGAAAAGCGGAGAAGACGAAAAAAATAATTCTAACTACTTCATGACCCCCAAAACTAATCTCTCTACCCAATATGATTAAAAGAATATTAATGAGCAGACCAATAATAAACGG
>JAIRLY010000364.1 GCA_031259075.1 Dysgonamonadaceae bacterium
TTTCCTATTACAGCATTAGGGTCGGCAGTCTTGAATTTGGCAATATCGGTCAATGAGATATAATCAACCCTGTTTACTTGAATTACGGTTACTTCCGTGTTTTTTACATTTATCTTTGCCATTTTACGTCTTGTTTTATTGTTTAATAATTAATTAAGTACATTTTATGAATGTGATACGGTTTTCAGTCCCACGATACTTGCAATTAGCATAGCAATGAAAATAATTCGCAACAGGTTCGCCGGTTCCGCCTCGCCTTGCGAAACAAACGTCCACCCGATTTCTTCCGCATATTTCAGGATACGGGCTTGTACGCTTTTATGTTCATTTGGTTTTAACATTGTTATAACTGTAATTTTTTGCCTGCAAATTTATTTTTCATATTATTAAATTATAAGTAGGCAAACGATTGTGGAGCAAAATTCAGACCTACATCTGCCAATAAAAGAGGATCAGTATACATTAGAGTTGCGCCGACTTGAATAGCATAAGCCATTTCTTTATCCGCGAAATATTCATCATAAAAATCTTTTGTAATGCCTGAATGCCTTTTCGTCTCTTGCCATAAACTTTCCGTATCTTTACACAAAATTTTTTCTATCTCAAACTCACCAATCACTTGTTGCATTGGCGAAGAGGCATAGACAACAACAGTAGTTACATCTTTTCGTTTGAATATGATTTTACGGAACTCATATTTTTTTGTCCCTTCAAATATTTTCAATGCGAACTCCGGCTTAATCGACAATAAAACTTTCATCACTTTTTGTAGCTTTTAAAATTTTGTTAAACTGTTCTTTTATTATATGCTTAAATCCTCTTGGCGCATCATTTACACCATTTAAAATATGTAAATCAATCAATTCTTTCATATTTATTCTGTGAGGAAAAGAATAAACATACAAGAATTTGACTACAAAAGGTCTATTTTGTGGCGAATAACGCCACATATCCCGCAATTGATTTTCCGGGAAAACACTACTTTTACGGCAATATAAAACAAAATCCTCTTCGTCTTTGAAATTATATCTGATTTCCTGAACAACACCTATTGTCGAAACTACGCTTTTATAATAGCCGCCTGTCCTGTAAAAAATGAGTATGTCGCCCTTTTGGGGATGCGGAGTCAACGCTCTTGAAACATAGACCTTGTTAATACAGTTTCTATGTGGAAAATCTTCTATGAATTCTTTGGATGCTTCAGTATTCAAAATGGAATCGGGTAATAATTCCGTATGATAATCAGGATATATCGGAACAATATAACAATCTTTACTGCGAGAAATAAACGGATAACATTGTTTCAAATTGTTCTCATCAGTTTTTCGACTGAAATCTCTGATATAAACTAATTCATTATTTTTCTTCCCCCATAATACAAATCCCCACTGTTCAAGCAGGTCAATCAATCGTTTTTGCTCGTCTCGCTTATCAAAAATTGTTACATAAATTTCTTCTACGCTATTTTTGAGTGCGTTATCAAAAATAATTTTCATGAAACGTTCACCTAACCGGAAACCATTATTGATCACTTTGAATGTTCCGATTTTTAATCGTTTTTTAGGCATAAAAGCAGGTGCAATATCTGCGTAATTTTCATCTTTCCCTTCGACTTTCAAATACAGGAATGATAAAAGAAATCCATTGTTAGAATTTACAGTGATATATGCTTCTTCGTCAAATTTTTTAATAAACCATTTATCAAAACCAACATAATCTTCTTTCAAATTGTCGAAAAAAACGTCATTAAGATTTATTCGTCCAAATTTTAATTTCTGAACATTAAGGACTTTATAATTAACTAATTCGGGGTGTTCTGCAAAAGTTTTTTCAAGAAAAGAATCTATTGTAAATACTTTATCTTCAAGTCCTAACTCGACTGCCTTTTTGTGAATTTTCCTGTCTTCCGTAATCAAAATATCTACGCGTCCAACAAATACTTCATTCAAAAGCATTGTGTCGTTTCTATCATTTTGATTAACATCTATTTTATCCGAAACAGCCTCGACTTCTACTTGTAGGGGCGACGGTATTTCGATTTGTTCATAACTGTCTAATTTTACGTGAAAAGTATTGACAACTTGCCGATTTTGATATTTCTCAATTTCAGCAACAGAAAGTGAATGGACGCATTTTGTATATTTTGCACGTTCAAGCCATCGGTATAAGATACCAACATCTTGATTGACAACTTTTGATGCTTCCCTGTGAATGATAATATTTGTGTCGAGTAGCGCTTTCATATCTATACAGGAAAAATGTTCTTAATTCGTTTTCGAGGAAAGAATAACCAGACGGTCAGGATTATCAAAATTGTGACGGAAATCCAATATTCAATCGGAATTTGTCGCCAAATACTTGATTGACTGTTAAAGTCCCCAATCTCCACAATTGATTTTTCGTTTTCAATATCCCAAGTACAAATATGAAAACGAGATATTTCAAGCTTTTGTTTGCTTAATATGAAGAACGAATTATCCATATCTCATTCCTCCCCCCCCCCTTTTGTTTGCGCCGCGTGCCGTCCTTTCAAATCGTGGATACGGCAGGCGTTGAAATATATTGTACATTACGGCTCCCGCCATATTCAAATAATTATTTTGAGTTTGTCTCATGTCTTATTCCTTTAAAAATTAATAATGCCGCAAAAGTACATCTTTTTTTGAATTGAAGAGATTTTTCTTTGCAAAAATTTAATCCTCAACCGTTTGAATTTGATACCGCAAAAACGGTGTGTATATGAATTTGCGTAAATCAACTAATTGCAAAGCTTTTGTCCTTGATCTCACTTTCTCCGCAATGCGGTTGATTTCATCGTCGAACACGTCGCACAGCCTTTTCACAAATATAAGCGGCAATATATAATCCTTGTATTTGGCGGCGTCGGCAGTGCCGCGAATGCTGCATGCCGCATCCCAAATCCATGATTCTAATGATTTTACTTTTTCGGTGTTATTGTTTTGTTTGGACATAATGTTTGGTTGTTATTAATGATTTACTTTGTTTTGCGCAGTTCTAATGGTAAGAATGCATCTATTTCTTTGTCGCTAAATGTCATTTCTTCAGTTAATTTTAAAGCATTACTTGCTTCTTTGTAGGCTTTACTGTTAGTTCTTGGCGAACCTGAATAAATGTTTGCTAATTTATTTTGTAGTTCATTTCTTTTTTCAATAATTTGGTCAATTGAAACTATTCCTGACTTCATATCTACGAGCAATGATAAATATGATTCTCTGACATTCCACAACTCGTTCGCTGCATTAGCGTGTTTTTGCATTATTTCTCCCAAATCATAATCTTTCGTATATGAATTTAGAGCCAAAAGAATTGTTGAAAGGATAACACTAATATATAACGCAATTTGATTATCGCCTAACAATTTTATAACCAATCCAGTTGTAATCAAAGCAGATATAATTATTTGAATAATTTTCAGATGTTTATGACGTCTTTGAATAATATCGGCACATTTTTCCTGCGTTTTATGTGAATATACAACCCGCCCGAAACATTCCCTAATCTGTACTTCTAAAACATTAATATTTT
>JAIRLY010000395.1 GCA_031259075.1 Dysgonamonadaceae bacterium
GAAAAACGCATTGCAGGCAAGAGTTTATGCCGAAACAAAAGATATGAGTTTTGAACAATATCGCTTATATTTGGACAATTCGCTGAAAAACGACACGTTTTGGCAAAGAATAAGTGCGGTGAAAAAGGGTTCATTATAATAATTTTCTTTTTAGTAAATTTCCACAATCGCTCAATGACATTCAAATTAGGGAATAAGGTGGTAAAAACAACAGTTCAATATTCAGGCTCTGTAAATGTGGTGTTTATCAGAGTGATCACTTCTTTTGAGAGGGCCTTGACAGCTCCAAGTACATTGATGCGGTTTTTTCCGGCGGAAGCCTTGACAAACATTCTTGCCATAGATCGGACTTTGCAGATAAAAGGCGCAAGAACAAAATGGGCGGCATCACATTACCAAAACATTTTATTAAACCGTTTTCTTATGTCCAATGTACTGATATGTATAATATATCTCACTCTTACTTTTGATTATATTGTCTAATCTTGAGCGACTCCTTGAAAGTACTATATTTTTATCCTTTTAAATGATTTCAAGCGCAACGAATTGTCCTGTTCGTAGAAAAGACCCTCTATATAACCGTTTTCAAAACCATCTTTATGACTGTATGTGACAACAATTTTAAAATATCGGCTTTTTGTGTTTATTTTGATGCATGAACCGTGAGCTTTAACGTTAGCTTCCTTTAATTTCTTTTTTCCCTCAGACAAAAAAGATACATTTTTTCTATCTATCATGTCAACAATTGAAACATCCTCTTTGGTAAAAAGATAATTTAATAAGGTATCGAAGAATATCCGGTATTCCGGTTCATAAGTTTGTCGAAATTTGTTATCTAATAATGACGTCGTATCTTTTGACCACAAATCATTCAGCAATACGGACTGATTCGTACTAAAATCACTGTCGATAATAATTTTTAAAATATCATTGTTATAGCATTTTTCTATTTCATTGTTTTCTGCATCGAAATACAGGGTATCTCGTATAATTTCATTTTTATCAGTTGTTAATTCCACAGGCACAATTTCCCCAAAATGAATGTGATCTCCTTTAAACACGACTGTGTTTCCCGATACATCTCGAACGTAAAAATCCGGCCAGTTTTCGAGTGTTCCGTCTACATCTTTTCTCAGTTCGTCCTGATAATCAGTGGGAAAATGAGAGACAATATTTTCAAAACCACAAAGCTTGGAAGATTGTTTTTCTGCCGTATAAAAACTCTTAAGAGCCTTTAAAACATCGTCACGCCCGATTTTCAATTCGGCTTCGTGGAATATGACCGGTAATTTAGAGTAAGCTATCGTTTTGTAATTTTCGTCAAATACATTTAGACTGTCAATATTTGCCGGTTTAACACTCGTGTTCAATGCCACTATACTGTTTTTATATGAATAAATATTGAAGCTTTGCTTCTCATTATCCGTAAGGTAAAAGTTGCTTGAGAACTCGGCTAACCCTTCGGTTATTGCAAACGACTTGGTCATTACGCCTGTTCCCCACCAAAGATGAGCTGTTTCATGAGCTACTACACCGGTAATTTCGTCATTTGCGAAGCTATTATTCCCGGAAATATATTTTTGATTCAGTATAATACCGTCCTGAAAAGTATATCCGCCTCTTCGATTTAAAAAGAACACTTTAATGTCTTGTGACAGAATACTTTTACCAAAAACCTCAGAATAATAATTGTATGAATCGGATATGGATGATACAATGTAATCTAAACGTTCTTTATTAACTTCAATATCAGCAGGGATATATACTTGCACACCTTTATATTGCTCGATTTTAAAATTACCGAAGATAATACAGGGAGGCATGCTGAAGTTCCCCGGCAAGGATTCCTTTGCGTAACTGTATTTACTTGCAGACTCTGTGACTTTTACAGTATAATGTATATTGTCTGGTTTAAGCCCAACATTGTTTCTTGGAAAAATAGAATTTTCAGGTAATATAAAATATTGATTGTCATCGCGGAAATAAGCTATTGATGAATTCGTTTTAGAGAGATCAAGATGATAGTCAACGATGACAGTTTGATTATTTTCATCGTTTTCAACCTCTATCAAAGAAATATCCATCATCGTACGGGCCCTGTACTTCAATTTTTTTCCGTGCTCATCCGTAATTTTCAGATGACTCAAAATATGCTTGGACGGCAAATAAAATTTGACGGTACTTTCCTTGACATTGTCGGGATCAAGTGTCAATCTGTTTTGGAGAAAGAGATTGCCGCCGGCAAAATCCACCTCAGAGTGAATCTCCTGTATATATTCAAACTCTATATCTGCTATCAAGCATGAGTGGAAGAAAAAAGAAAAAAATAATGTGGTAATCAGTTTAATTCTGTTTATTATAATAAATCTCATCGGATGTATATTTTTAAATTTTTGTATATTATGCTGTCAAGTATCGCAAACAGATCTACATAAATCCGAATTTAATATCCGGCTCCTTTTCCTCTGACAAATGGCCGATTTTTATCCTGTAATTTTTTATCTCCATCAAAACTAATCGTAACAGAAAATTTGTACTTATTTAAGAAATCATTAATATCTTTATTAAATTGTGTCCCGTTTGTCGTTATACTACGGGAGAAATGATGCTTCTTTTTTTTGTTTCTTTGCTTGCTTCAATGCATAAATCGTTGTGGCCTTTAAAATAAATAAGTCGTAAGAAACTTTTATTTATCATTCTCATCGATTCTCGCAAATCCATACGTATATAATAAACAACAATCCTACGCTTATATTCATTAACAACAAAATTACATGCTATTAAGATATAATACGTATGCGCCTTGTTGTTCTTATCCAACGTATAGTCTATTCAAACTTTGCGAGAATGATGAGTGGATAATATCTTAAAAACGCTTACGTTATTTCAAATGTCCTTTCAAACTCCAACACATTGAATATTGAAATTGCTACAAACATACAAAATATTTTTAATTATCCTAACAAAATTTAAATAAAATATTTCCATTTTTATGATTGTTTGCATGTTTTAAGTATTTTTACCGATATTTATCCCTTTCTAAGGGGATAAAAAATAGGTAAATTATAATATTTGACCTTAAATCCGTAACCTATTTTAATGAACTACCCCGAGGCAAAGTCGTGTTGCTAATATAAAATATAACCTTTGTGGCAAAACGACAAATGACAGAAAATATGTCCTTAGCATTAAGCGTAGCCTTCAAAGAACTGCTAAACAGTAATTTATTGCCGGCATTCGAGGAACTGATGCCGATGGCGGTGATAGAGGAGTATGTAAAAACGTATATGTCCCACATACGAAATAAAGTCTATACCCCCCCTCCCGCACTCTGTTTGCGATGATATTTACCGGCGTTCAGGAAGACAAAAGTTTGCAGCATACGGTGAACGTATTTAACGAAAAATATGTATGATTTTTTTATTATATTACTAACATTAGTTTGCATAGGCAGTCTGAAAAATACAGGCAACCTCTCTACATCTTTTATTATCAGCAAAAATCTGCAAACAAAATTATATCTCAGTATTATTAAATACAACGCTAAACCACTTTAAATGCACGTACTTTCCGTTCTATTTCAAATGCAGGCTTTATATATTGTACATCAAAAACTTTTAGTAATTTTGTAACATTAAATCTACAATAAGGCAATGAAACTCTATCACGGCAGTAATCAAATAATCAGACAACCTCATTTGTCGAAAAGGCGTAAATTTCTTGATTTTGGTAGCGGTTTTTATCTGTCGGACGACAAAAGACAGGCGGAAAACCGCGCAAAATCGGCTGTGCTGTTTTTTGAGGAAGGTTTGCCGACCGTGAATGTTTTTGAGTGGGATAAAGAAAAAATTGTTGATTTGAAAGTATTGCATTCGGAAAAAGTTTAAACTGTATTCACTTCACAGAAAGTTATACGATATGAATATTGATTTGAAAATCAGCGTAATAACATAATTGACTATATCAATGCAATGTACGAACAATATCACACCGAGCGACTCGAAAACGCTTTTGAAGATATTGACAGAAAAATAAAATCTAATAAACAGATAACCCTGTGAACTGCCTCACAAACACATATAATCCATAGTTATAAAATATTCACAATGTCCGGCTATGGCACATGCAACATGAATTGCATCAAATTCTTAACTTTTTTCAAATATAAAGTTAGGATTTTTCACCGTAAAATCAAAAAAACAAATCACTTGCACTTCACTTGAGATTTATTTGTGTCTTTAAAAAATTCTTTTTAGATTTGTAGCTAATTCAATTTAAGATAAAGAGAATGATACGTACTATTTTTACACCGAAAAGCAACCGGATCAGTTTGCCGATTCCGGACAAATACATAGGAACAGAATTGGAAATAACCGTTTTTCCTCTCAAAGAAATTTCGATAGCAACAACAGAAACGGAAAAAGAAGACAGTATCGATTATTCTTTTGGCGCTTGGGCAGATATGGATGGAAGCACGGAAGAAATCTGCACTGAAATCAGAAATAGCAGAACGTTCCGAAACAGAAACAACCTGTTACTATGATACAATATATCCTGGATACAAATATCTGTGTGTTTTTTCTTCGGGGAAAAATCAATTTTAGCGAGTTTGTCGAAGGCAAATGGCGGGAAAGTTGTTGTATCTCCGAAATAACTGTATTGGAACTGCGTTTTGGTGCAGAAAACAGCAATAATCCGTCAAAACATCATGAAGCCGTATCCGAATTTTTACGGGATTTAACCGTTTTTCCTGTTTCCAAATGTGCAACTGTCTATGCAAAGGAAAAAACGAATTTTCGAAAAGCGGGAAAACCCGTTAATGACGAATTTGACCTTATTATTGGTGCTTCTGCTATTGCAAATAATCTAACGTTAGTAACAGATAATGTTAAGCATTTCAAAGATTTAGAAAATATTAAAATCGAAAATTGGTACAAAAAATAACTAATAGACACGATGTTTTATGATTCTTAACTTTTTTCAAATATAAAGTTAGGATTTTTCACCGTAAAATCAAAAAAACAAATCACTTGCGAAATTTGTAAAGCTCGTATTTATCATGTACATTTGCACGGTTTTTTAATAGTGCACAATGAGTCTTTTTAATTCCAAGGTGAATCTTGATTTCAAGCCGAAATTATTCACCCAGTTCAAACAATACAGCAGGGAGAAATTCACTGCCGACCTGATGGCAGGAATCATTGTAGGCATCGTTGCCCTTCCCTTAGCCATTGCGTTCGGTATAGCCTCCGGCGTAAGTCCCGAAAAAGGACTGATTACCGCCATCATCGGCGGATTCATCGTTTCCTTTCTGGGAGGAAGTTCCGTACAAATCGGAGGTCCGACGGGCGCTTTCATCATCATCGTTTACGGCATCATCCAGCAATTCGGCATCGGAGGATTAGCCGTCGCCACTTTTTTAGCCGGTTTGATGCTTATCGGCATGGGATTGCTGCGGCTGGGAACAGTCATCAAATTCATGCCGTATCCGATTATCGTCGGATTTACCAGCGGTATTGCTCTGGTCATTTTCACCACGCAGATGAAAGATTTTTTCGGACTGGACATGGAAAGTGTCCCCGCGGATTTTGTATCCAAGTGGATTGCCTACGGAAAAGCCGTCACTACCGTAAATATCGGCTCGTTAACAGTAGGCCTCCTGAGTATTCTCCTGATTATTTATACTCCTAAATTCATTAAGAAAATACCCGGCTCGCTGGTGGCCATTATCATTATGACCGTCGTGGTGTATATTCTAAAAAATTATCTGGGAGTCAACGGGATAGAAACAATCGGCGACCGTTTTGAAATCAAAGCTTCGCTGCCCGAACCGACTATTATTCCCATCAGTTGGGAAAATATCAACTTGTTACTGCCTGCTGCTTTCACAATCGCCATGCTGGGTGCAATTGAATCACTGCTTTCCGCAACCGTCGCGGACGGTATCACGGGCGACAGGCAAAATTCTAATACGGAACTGATTGCACAGGGAACAGCTAATCTGGTTACGCCGATATTCGGCGGTATTCCGGTTACAGGAGCCATTGCGAGAACCATGACCAACATCAACAACGGAGGAAGAAGTCCGGTTGCCGGCATCATTCACGCCCTCGTTCTACTGCTGATATTGCTCTTCCTGGGTCCTTTGACCAAGCATATTCCAATGGCTTGTCTGGCAGGTGTTTTGATTATCGTGTCGTACAACATGAGCGAATGGCGGACGTTCTGTTCGCTGTTGAAAAACCCGAAATCGGACGTGATTGTCTTGCTGGTTACTTTCTTTTTAACCGTCATATTCGATTTAACTATCGCTATTGAAATAGGTATTTTGCTGGCTATGGTGCTGTTGGTAAAACGAATTTCCGAAACGTCCAACATTTCTGTTATCAAGGACGAATTGAACATGGAGACGGATGCTGAAAAAACGGCTGACAACGACAAATTGATTCTTCCGAAAGGGGTGGAAGTGTATGAAATCGACGGACCGTTTTTTTTCGGTATTGCCAATAAATTTGAAGCGAATATGCGCTGGGCGGGCGGTAAACGTCCGAAAATCCGCATCATCCGTATGCGGAAGGTTCCGTTTATGGATTCGACGGGACTGCATAATTTGGAAAGTCTTTACCGTTTGTCGGATAAGGAAGGGATTCAATTAGTGCTTTCGGGCGTGAACGATAAAATCAAAGTAATGCTTGATAAATCGGGATTAGCGGGTAAAATCGGGAAGGAAAATATTTGCAGCAATATCAATGAGGCGCTGGAAAGGGTAGGAAATATTCAAATACAAAAAACCGCATACAAGGGAACGGATTTGATTTGATTTTCAAATCCGAAATTTTCGAAGAGTTTTTCTAATTTAACAAATGCTTTATAAACTCATGTTAAATTTTTGATTAAATTTATTCGTTATTTTGTAATTACCTGAAAAATAATTATATTTGCAGCATCATACTTTAAATTATCATGATATTTTAAAGTGTTAGTTTAAAATATCATGATAATTTAAAGTAGATGTATGAATTATCGCTTGTTTTAAATAATATATTATGTACACAAGAAAGCAAATATTTGAAGGTTCGGAAAACGAAAGTATCTTCTTT
>JAIRLY010000055.1 GCA_031259075.1 Dysgonamonadaceae bacterium
CCGCACTTATTCTTTGCCAAAACGTGTCGTTTTTCAGCGAATTGTCCAAATATAAGCGATATTGTTCAAAACTCATATCTTTTGTTTCGGCATAAACTCTTGCCTGCAATGCGTTTTTCATTTCAATGCAATCGAAATCCTTTTTAAATGTTTTCATATTTTATCAAATCTTTTGGGTTTCTAATTTCTAACATTGCATATCCTTTTTTCAAATTTACAGCATTGTAACCCCTTATGCGTTTAAGATTTACAATGTGCTTAAAATTCCAACTTGCCAAAACATCAACTTTGTTGATTGTTGCCAATGCAATATGCTTGCAATCGTCAAAACTTGTCCATCCAACGCCTATTCAAAACATTTTGCCTTTCTATTGTTGAAATACGATTATTATCCATATTTTGTCCTGTTCTTTTTTTCTTCACCAAAATCGTTATCGCTATCGGCATGCGGCTACCGAAACCCTGTTACCGTCAAGCCAAGCGCCGTTGTTGACAAAAGCAATAATGCCATCGTTGTTTCCCAAACGGTCGGCGCTTCACCGGAAAGCCTTGATATAAGATCGCAGAGCGATTTGTTCAATCCTGCGTTTAACACTTTGGCGTATGTTTCTTCTATCCGTTTATCCAATTTGGGGTAACTCTGGTTTTGCGCATTGTCATTTGCGGATTTTTGCCCATCTGACAACAAGGGGTTGCAACCCCTTGTTACTGTTTATTTTATTTTCCATTCCTTGATAGAACTACCTTATCCATAAAATACTGATGTAGCCGATTATCCGCTGTCAATTCCGGATGAAACGCAGTAACCAGCACATTGTTTTTACGGGCAGCCACAATGCAACCTTCCACAACGGACAAGATTTCTACGCTTGCGCCGACCGATTCGATGTAAGGCGCACGGATAAAAGTCATCGGAATCTTTCCTTCGATACCTTTCATTTCCGCTTCCGTAGAAAAACTACCTAACTGCCGACCGTAAGCGTTCCGTTTCACGACAATATCTATCGCACCGAAATAAGCGGTTTCCGTTCCAGCAATTTGCCGAGCCAAGAGAATCATTCCGGCACAAGTGCCGAATGTCGGCAATCCGCCATTGATCCTCTTTTTCAAATCATCGTAGATAACCAAATCTTTCAACAGCTTCCCGATAACGGTACTTTCGCCGCCCGGCATAATCAGGCCGTCCATTGGGCGCACCGCATCCGAAAGTTTCCGAATCTCGAAAGCCTCCACATGCAAGGCTTGCAAATGGCTGATGTGTTCTGCAAATCCGCCCTGCAACGCCAATACGCCGATAGTTAACTGTTTTTCCAATTTTACATTCCTCTTTCGGCCATTAATAAACGGATTTCTTCTTCGTTAATGCCAACCATTGCTTCGCCGAGGTCTTCCGAGATTGCGGCAAGTATTTTCGGGTCGTTGTAGTTAGTTACAGCTTTAACGATAGCCTGCGCTCGTTTCGCCGGATTGCCCGATTTGAAGATTCCCGAACCGACGAATACGCCTTCGGCGCCCACCTGCATCATCAAAGCGGCATCGGCAGGCGTGGCAACTCCTCCGGCAGCAAAGTTGACGACGGGCAATTTCCCGTTCTCATGAACATATTGTACCAAGTCGTAAGGGACTTGCAATTCTTTGGCGGCATGATAGAGTTCGTCTTCTTTCATATTTTGGATACGCCGTATTTCCGACATCATGGCACGCATGTGGCGAACGGCTTGCACCACGTCGCCCGTCCCCGGTTCGCCTTTGGTACGAATCATCGCAGCGCCTTCCGCAATGCGGCGGAGTGCCTCACCCAAGTTTTTTGCGCCGCATACAAACGGCACTTTGAATTTCGTTTTGTCCACATGATATTTATCGTCGGCAGGCGAAAGGACTTCACTTTCGTCGATGTAATCAATTTCCAGCGCTTCCAGAATCTGCGCTTCCACGAAATGCCCGATGCGGACTTTCGCCATCACCGGAATACTAACGGCGGCCTGTATGCCTTTAATCATTTTTGGGTCACTCATGCGGGAAACGCCGCCTGCGGCGCGTATATCCGCCGGAATTCGTTCCAAAGCCATTACCGCTGCGGCGCCGGCTACTTCCGCAACCCTGGCCTGTTCGGGAGTAGATACATCCATGATAACTCCGCCTTTCAGCATTTGCGCTAAATTTTTGTTTAGCTCGTAACGTTCGTTGTTCATTTTTCCTAATTATTGATTATTGTTTCAAACTTACCGACAAATGTTTTCCATATTATTTTGCTCCTATCAGATTGAATCTTTACCTTTTTTCGTATCAATAATAAATTCATCTTTCACAATATTCCGTTTATACAGTTTGAGTTTATCGCTGAACATGCCTTCGGCCCGATAAATCATATCAAACCGATGCATTATTTTATCCTTAAACTGTACTAAATCAAACATATTAACGATATGCTCAATATATTTGATACTGAATCAGCTACAAATCTAAAAAGAATTTTTTGACGACGCAAATAAATCCCAAAAGCGTAGCGTAGTTGAGAGATCTCTCCTCAAATTTTGTGTACGTTTATTATGATTTGTTGCTAAATTCAAAATTTTCATCTAAATTTTTGGCTACTAATAGATTTTGGTGGTGTCTATGTTCTATTGATATGAATTTTAATCAGCAGGTAATCACAAAGATATGCATTGGCAAAAGATTGCAAATATATAATATTCAACGGAGTATGTTTTTATATCAATAGAATATGGGCACTATCCATGATTCGTGTCGGGACAAAAGAAGAATCACTCAATTCGCTGAAAGTGGTGTCGAGCGAAAGTGCCATATTTTCAATTTTTCCGGCATTTTTTCTATTAGGAGAACAAGCAATCATCCCAAACAAAAACAAAACGAAAAAGAATAAAGCAAATATTTTATCGTTCATTTATATTTTGTGTTAAGTTAATATTAATAAATTGAAGTAAAAAGTGTCCGGAGAAAAATTTTCTTATTTTCCTCCGGACCATACTTAATTATGCACATTTACTGGTTTTTCCATCACATTTAACATATTCATATCCACTCGTATAAGTACTCGTCCCTGTGCAAAACGCGCTCCCTTCTACTTGAGATCCAAAATAACAATTTGCTGAAGCAGAACAAGAATAGCCGCCACTTTCTTGTGCCAGTGCTTCTATATTTGCCAAAGAAATCTCCGACAGGTCATTACTTTGTGAATTTAAATTCACATTCCATGCAGCTACTGCCACAATTGCTAACAAGGCGATACCGCTCCAAATTTTCTTAATCATAATATTAATTTTAAAAAATAAGTATAAAATTCTCATTTAGCACGCCTCGTTCCGCAAACAGTGAAACTTATTTTTACACAAGAACATCAGAATTTATAATATAACAAATAATCTTCATATTCACCATTATATCCGTATATTGTACTATGCTCTTCGTCAATTACAAATAATTGAGGCGATATATCAAATGTAAATCTTTTAACAGGCAAACCATCATAATTATAAACCTCCATAATAACATCTTTATTTAAATTGTCATTACATAAGGCATAAAAAAACTTTTGACCGGCAATTATTTTCTTATAATAAACCGGCGCGTTAAAATCTCCTAAAACAGGTTTCTGAAATTCATAATCCCCTACAATTTTTTTATGTAGTTTAAAATCCTGTATTCTATATATGTTTATCTGTTTTTTAAACAAATATCCATACAATAAAAAAGAATCATTGGCAGCGATAAAGCCTCTATTGATGTAAAAAAAGGACTCGTTGTGATCATCTTTCTTCATTTGGATTGCATCCAAATCATTATTATTTATTAAATTAAATTTAACCGTTTTCAATAAATCGGGCAAATAATATATAAATACAGAGTCATTTATAATATACATATTATTAAAAACTTCATATTTTGGCAGTCTTATCAAATTTTCAAGGTTCGGATATCCATTATTATCAATCATAAACTTTTTAATCGTTATTGGACTATACCCCCATACATACAGACTACTATTCGATGATTCACAAAACATCGGGAAAAGTTGAAAGTCTTCCGGTCCAAGCCCTTTCGTTCCGAAACTATTCAAATATTTCAATGAAGGTAAAGAATAAATATATAACATAGTATCAGATAAACTACTTGAAATCACTAATTTATCATTAACTCTTATCATAAAATCAGGTGAAAAAATTTTATCTGATAGAACTTTACCCGCGATCAATTTTTGTTCTTCAATAATAGGTTTTTTATTGTTATTACAAGCATTTATAGTAACAATAAGAAACAATAATAGTAAATACTTTTTCATACGAAAATAAAATAAGTTTATAATATTGTGTAAATGAACAAATTAAATATTTATAAAATAATAAAACAGAAGCTATATCCCGTTTGATTGTCTGTAACATAAAGACATGGTGTTCGCTAACCAGACCATTACAGGCTTCGTAAATTTCTTCCTTACTTGCTTGTAACCGGTGGTGGTAAACTTCCTCTATTTCCTTTGTTTGAAAAACAGTTTCAAAACAATCATCATCGTAATTTTCAAGCAATTCGTAAACTCTCGGTGGTGCTTTTTTTAGTTCGCTTCGCAATAAATCGGAAACGACAAAGATAACTTCTTTGTTCTACAATCGTTTAAAAAGCGCTTTTGTTTCTTTTTCAAATTCGACATCGAAAAAGCCGCCTGCGATTGAAGTGTCTATGTAAATACGCTGTTTCATTTTTGAGTTAATCTGATAGTACAAAGGTAGTAAAAGTTTTTGATATACAATGCGGTAAGGAAAATTTATTTATATTTTTCCCGAAAGAATTGGGGGGATTTATTTCAAACGCTTTGAAATTATTTTTAAAAGAAGAAAGGAGAATGGATAGCCTTTCTCCATTCTCCTTTTCTCCCTGTAATCAGTTTTTTACAATTTTCTTGACCATCTTTCCGTTTTCCGTTTGTATATGGATGATATACAATCCTTTTGCCCAGGAAGAAACCGGTATGTTTTCTTGTGCAGACAGTTTGTTCCTGAAATAAACCTTGTGTCCTTGCAGGTTAAGAACAGTCAGCGAAGCATTTTCCGCACCGGCGACGTTCAAAATTCCGGCAACAGGATTGGGATAAATCCGCACATTCGTTGCGGCAACAGTCGGGAGGGCTGTTTCGCCGGTTTCTTCAATGCCGGTTTCGCTCATTTCATAGTCAATTTCAATATTTTGGCCGTCTTCCGTTATGCTTACCTCTGTTGTTACGGTTTCAAGTCCGGCAACTTGTACCCTGATGCGGTATTCGCCTGTGCCTACGCCTGTAAATTCAAAATAACCTTCTGAATTGGTTGTGGTATAAGTAATTGGCGTACTTTCGCCGCTACGGAGCAGGAACACCGTTACGCCTGCCGCAGGGTTGCCTTCGGCCAATTTTACGCGGCGTATTGATGGTAAATTTTGCGGCGCAGCCTCTTCGCTCTTAACAATGTGTCCGCTGATTTTAGCATTGCCTTCGCTAAGCGTTTCCCTGTATACAATGTCGATGTCTTTGCCCGTGATTGCTCCCGATTCGGTGAGACTGATTACAGCGCTTTCAATAAAGTAAGGTGTATTGCTTCCGTACCATGTGATGTCGCCGCCGATTGTTACCGCCCTTATTGCATAATCTTCAACGCCCAGATTGTCGAACAGGTATGTTCCATCTGCCTGAATAGCGGCGGTTTGCTGCGGAAGGGCGGAACCTTTTTTAACCGAATACAATTCAACCGTACCTTGTGCCGGCGCTCCGTTGCCGGTAACTGTGCCGGAAATGCTCGCCGAAATCCTGACTATCTTCCATGTGTAAGGGACAATGACGCCGCCACCGCCGGTGTTGTAATCTCTGGTGGTCAGTTTCAGGTAACAGGTTTTTCCCGCTTCCCCGAAAAATCCGGCTCCATAATGGTCTTCATAATGAGTGCTTCCTAACTGTCCGTCATTGACAAGGTAAAGCGATGTGCAATCGCCTTTATAAATTTCCGCATCGGTAAAAGGATATTTTTCTACGTTGATTGTTAAAGCGTAATTAGCCGTTTCGGAAGGCGTGAATTGAAACCATTCGGTATGATATTCGGCGGCAGGCATGTTGTTTTCGCCAAGTTGCGCAACGGCAGCGTTTTCGCAGGGCGCTCCGCCTGTTGTAGTGCGGGTTACATGGATTAAAATGCTGTCCTGCAAGTATCCGTCATTCGTTGTGAAAACAACATAAGTAGAGCCTTCGCGCAATGCCCAGATGCCGTATCGATCTGCTCCTGCGACGCCTTTGTTACGTACCGTTACGTTATAGCTTTTGTCGGTGGCGTTGAGGGGATTGAACAGTAACTTCAATTCTGTCGTGTCGTTGATAAGCGCATATTCGCCGTTTTGACTGTAAGGCAGCCAGAGGGTTTTTTCGTGCAGGCTAAGCTGGAACGACGTCAAGTGGATGCGTTTTACTGTAATCCGGCACGAATCTTTGAAGCTGCCGTCGTTGGTGGTGAAGACAACGTATGTCGATCCTTCCTCTCGGGCATAGATGTCGTCTTTGTAGATAACCGACTGCTCGTCTTCCCGGTATTCGATGATGTCCGGATCGCGTACCTCGACCGTTACGCCTTTGTCGGTAGCGTCGGCAGGAGTGAAATTCAGTCCCAAGTCCTCAAGCATATAGGTGGTGTAAAGGTCGAGTTCCAACTGTTTGGTTGTCAGGTTGAAACCGGTAACGTTTTTCGGACTTTCCAATGTAAATTCAAACGTTGTCGAGCCGTATTGATACAGTTTTATGAAGTAGATTTGTCCCGCCTCGGCATTAAAACCGAATTGTGCGTTTTCGACATACACTGCTTCCTGCTTCCGCAAAGTGTTGCAATCGCCGGCGTAAGCGCTCCAGTTCACGCTTATTTTGTTGCCGTTTGTTTCAGAGGCGTGATTGATACTGTAAATACCGGTTTTTTCCGCTGTAAAGTGAAACCATTGTTCCTGTACGTCCTGCGCGGTATTGGCGCCTGCGGAAATGGCCGTTGCCGACGAACAGAGGGCTGGCGCGGAAATGTTTATCGTAACCGTGTCCGTGCCGAGGAGCGAATAATCATCCCAACTTCTAGCAAAAAAAGCCAGCTTTGCCGTACCGCTGCCGATAGCTGTCAGGGTCGTGTTGCTTGCCTGAAATATAGGCGGATCTATCATTCCTTCGCTGTCGATTAGCTGATACTCAGGCAGGAAACTTTCTGTTGTGTTTTCCGGAATGCGATTGAGGGTAAAGACATTGTCGAGTATGAAACTGCCGCCGAAAGCGAGATTGTAGTTCGACGGCGTTACTTCAATGCCGGTCATCGGTACAATCAGATATTGGGATAATTCCCATTCGAAAGCCTGTGGCGTTGCGCCGTTTCCCCATGTAAAACGGATGTAATAGGTGCGGTCGTCGTCTTCGATAGCAGGAATAGAGCTTCCCTGTCCGAGTAAATTGTCGCAGGTACCGGCAAAAATGTCACAGCCGACATTCAGGCTTTTGCTGTCGTAATTGACATGATACCGCGCCAGCGGTCGCCCGCTGACCGAAAATTTGTACCAAAGTTCCGACTGCGCCGAAGCCTGATTGGTACCGATAGTTGCATCAATGGCTGTTTCGCAAGAGTTTTGCGTCCGTGCCGGTTGCGAAATTCCTGTAAATACCGCAACAATTACTGATAGAAGTACAAATTGATTTTTCATTGTAAATTTGTTTGATAATAATGTTTGTGCCTACTCTTTATAGGATTTTCGGCGAATGACTCCTTTTTGTTATAAAAATTTTATGAAATGATTGCGCTTTGTATTTCGCTTTGTGTGTGGAAGTTTTCGGCACATGTATAAGAAGTTTCGGCACATGTCGCGATACTGTGATGTAAGACATGCGGAAAGGAAATGAAAGAAACCGCTTTTCGGGAAAGCGCGGTTTTGCCGTATTGATTGACAGTGAATGACTTAGAGTAAGATTGACGTCTAATACACTTTGTATCAGTCGTTTACGTAATGGGGGTAGAAATCCCTAATGGAGAACAGTGAGGGTGTAGTTTCCTCTTCTGCATCTCCTTCTTCTTTGGGGAAGATTGTGTTTGAAAGGCGTCGCGCATTGTTAATTTATTAGCTGATAATTAGGGGCAAAGTTAAGAATATTTTTGAAACGGACAAGCGTGCGAAATAAAAATTTATATTATCATTTGGAGGGAATGGGGCGTTTGAATTTAATCAAGATATTTCAAAAGCCAATTACCGGTAAAGTTGGCCGGTCGAAGTACAAAGGCGCTATGTCTCGTCAACCGCTTGAGGAAATTGACCGGCAATTGAATGAATTAAGATCATAATGGCGACGTCTTTCCTCAAATTTTGTGCACGTTTATTATGATTTGTTGCTAAATTCAAAATTTTCATCTAAATTTGTGGCTACTAATAGATTTTGGCTTAACGAAAAATTATTTATCATGGGAGAAAAAAGTATTAAAGGAACAAAGACAGAGCAAAACCTGTTGAAAGCTTTCGCCGGTGAAAGTCAGGCGCGAAGCCGTTACACTTTCTTTGCAAGTGTAGCAAAAAAAGAGGGTTATGAACAAATTTCCGCTGTTTTCCTTGAAACGGCTGAACAGGAAAAGGAACATGCGAAACGCTTTTTCAAGTTTTTGGAAGGCGGAATGGTGGAAATCACGGCGAGTTATCCGGCGGGTATTATCGGTACGACGGAGCAAAATCTCCTCGCTGCCGCCAACGGCGAAAAGGAAGAATGGGAGGATTTGTATCCGGAATTTGCCAAAGTAGCTTCGGAAGAGGGTTTTCCTCAAGTAGCGGCTGCTTTCAAAATGGTTGGCAAGGTAGAAGTTCAGCATGAAATCCGTTACCGCAAGCTTTTGGCTAATATTCTGGATGGCACTGTATTCAAAAAGGCGGAAGAGATTGAATGGCAATGCCGTAATTGCGGGTATGTTCATACGGGGGCAGGCGCTCCGCAAACTTGTCCTGCCTGTTTGCATCCGCAGGCTTACTTCGAACCGAAAAAGAACAATTATTAGAAAAAGCCCGGAAGGGCTTTTTTTAATGGAGATAAACGGTCGGTAGATTGTTTAAATTTTGATTATTCTTCAAAAGGATTCGATGTTTTTCGAAAATCTTTTTCCACGCTATATCATTTTTGGATTTACTCATAATTCCGGATCAAAACTTCGTCTATTTCTCCTCGTTTGCCGGCGTCAACGTTAATTGCACGGATTGCTCTAACCAGACTAATATTGTATTCTTGATATTGTTCTTTGATGAAACTTGATGCGGAATTGGATAGCAAAAACTTTATACCTCTTTTTGTTAAGTCGTCACAAGCCTCGCGCAATCTAACCTGATCGAACATATTCCACCCTCCCTGTACATATCCTGTAAAATTAGCGCTTTCGGATATGGGATGATAGGGCGGATCTAAATATACGAATGAGTTTTTATCCAATTCCCGAATAGCATAAAAATATTCCGCTTCGTTTTTATGTTTTTTCAGATCTGAAACAAGCTCGTCTAAATTTTCTTTTACAACGTTATACTATGCTCGGTTATAAACTGCGTTATCATATAATTGAAAATTCAAGGTTAACAGCGTCTCCAATTCCTGTTTATTTTCGTGTTGTTTAGTTTTGAGTAGCGCATATTGTCAATCGCAGTTTTGAACTCATCGAAAGTGTCGTAATATTTACAGTTCAAGCACTCTTTCTTTGTCCATTTCCATAATCGTTCTATGATATTTAAATTAGGGCTGTATGATGGCA
>JAIRLY010000066.1 GCA_031259075.1 Dysgonamonadaceae bacterium
GACGGTGAAAATAAACCCCGTTTTCTACCAACATGCTGTCCCTGACGGGACAGAAGACAATATTTTCTTCCCAATACAATCCGACAACGCCCATCGCTATTGATTATCGCCCTTTCAGGGCTTCTCTCCATTTTACATTTTCTATTTTCCATTCCTAACTTTTAGTTTTTAGTTTTTAACTTTTAGTTCTTAGTTCTTAACTCTTAAGTTTTTCCGTCTCCGGTAAAGACAACCGGCTTTTATTAAACGATGAGAAAAATGATTTTTTGATTCGAATAGTTGTCTTTACCTTCGATCGGAATAAACTATTGTGATACAGGCGGCGGCCATTCTTAACTCATAACTTTTAGTTCTTAGTTCGCTTTCAGGTCCCGAAGAGAAGCGGTTTAAAAATACGAAGCGTGGGACTTTCAACTTTATCTGTCTTAGAGGTCTTCAACTACCTAACGTGCAAATAAGTTATACCCACGCATCCAACGTGAGCGTTTACTAACTTATCCTTGCACGTTATGAAATTGTTGAAGTTTCTAAGACAAGAATATAAGCTAACGCTTTCTTAATTAATATATAATGTTAAAAATAATTTCTGTTTCTTTATGAAAAAATGTTATTTTATATTTAAAAACCGCACAAAAATAGTGAGATTTTTTGGAAAAACAAAAAAATTATGATAATAAATCACCAACTGCCCGAACAGGCCGCTATCTATCTGGCAAGGGCGGAAAAAACACTCTCGGAAATTAAAAGCTTGTTGAACAGAAGGATAAATCCAATAAGAAGGTATTACGGGTATTGGTGAGAAAGAAGGGATCGAAATGAATGATGAAATTATTTTACAATCTCCATACGCAACCCAAGCGCACCAATGATTCGGTAAAAAATTCCTACTCCCGGCTCAATAGAACCGTTTTCAACCTTTAAAATATACGACTTGTTCAAACCGGTGCGAGAGGCTAATTCCTGTTTCACGAAGCGAAGATATAAAGAATTTCTCTGCCGGATCTTTTTTCTCCTGCATCTCAATAAAAGATTTAGCCATTTCCATTTTTATTCGTTTGTGTGTAATTCGGAAATTTAATGCTAAATTTGCAAAAAAATAATTAGCCAATGGCCCGGCATAATAATTTAGGAAAAGAAGGCGAAACTGCCGCTGTTGAATATTTGAAAACGAATGGTTATCAAATTCGTCATATCAATTGGTATAAAGGACATTTGGAATTGGATATTGTTGCCCAAACAGATGAAGAATTAGTAATCATAGAGGTAAAAACCCGTAGCCGGAACGATTGGGAATTTCCCGAAGATGCGGTTAATAATGCTAAAATCAGACGGATAATTTCAGCTACGGACTTTTATATCAAGTCTTTTGATATTGATTTACCGGCTCGCTTCGATATTATTTCGGTGATTGGAACGTTTCCTAATTTCGAAATCGAACACATTGAAGATGCCTTTTACCCTCCGGTGAATACTTACCGAAGATGATGAATATTATCAAAATAGAATCAACGGCGTCGACGAATCTTCTTTTAAAAGAATGGTCGAAAGAACGGTTTTTGGAAGAAGGAACAGTTTTATTTACAAATAATCAAACGGCGGGACGCGGTCAAGCCGGAACTTCGTGGGAAGCTGAATCCGGAAAAAATATTACTTGCAGTTTACTGTTATATCCTGTTTTTTTATCCGTTAAGCAGCATTTTTTTTTATCGGAAATAGCCGCTTTGGGTGTTAAAGAAATATTAGATGATTATGTGAACAATGTAACCGTCAAATGGCCAAACGATATTTATTTTGAGGATCGAAAATTGGTCGGCATACTGATTGAGAATGAACTGTCGGGTAGAGGATTTTCTCAATCTGTAATTGGCATCGGATTGAATGTCAATCAGGAAATTTTCACAAGCAACGCTCCTAATCCGGTTTCGTTGAAACAAATAACGGGTATGGATTTTGATTTGGATATACTTGTGGAAAAAATCACCCGACGGATTTTATATTGGTACGATCAATTGAAAGAAGGTCGAAGCAATTTGATTTCGCAAACTTATCAGGATTTCCTTTATCGCAAAAATGGTTTTCATCGTTATGAAGACAAAAACGGGCCATTCAATGCGAAAATACAATTTGTAGCAGACAATGGTTTTTTGCATTTGACGACAGACAAAGGAGAAGATCGCAGTTATGCTTTTAAAGAAATTTCTTTTGTAAAATAATTCATCCATGAAAATTCAGTTACTTGTGGTAGGTAAAACGAGTCAGGATTTTGTAGAAACAGGCTTAAATGAATTTAATAACCGGTTGAAACATTATATCCCTTTTGAAATGGAGGTCGTTCCGGATATTAAAAATGTTAAGAATTTTTCTTTTGAGCAACAAAAAGAAAAAGAAGGGGAAAGCCTACTCAAGTCGCTTCAGACGGGCGATTACGTCGTTTTATTGGATGAAAACGGAAAAGAATTTACTTCTTTGCAATTTGCAAAATATTTGGAAAGAAAAGCCCATAGCGTTGCAAAACGTTTGGTTTTTATTATCGGAGGTCCGTATGGATTTTCTAAAAAAGTGCAAAATGCGGCGCATGAAAAAATTACTTTATCTAAAATGACTTTTTCACATCAAATGGTTCGGTTGATTTTTATGGAACAAATTTATCGTGCAATGACGATATTGAATAATCAACCATATCATCACGAATGAAAAGCGGACTCCAATAAATGCCATAAATTATCATCTTTCGGAACCGGCGCTGTAATCTCTATCTTTTCTTTTGAAACAGGATGAATAAATTCGACTTTACGCGAATGAAGGCTTATCCCTCCTTTCGGATTAGAACGGTCGAAACCGTATTTCAAATCACCTTTGATAGGACATCCTATTTTAGCCAATTGACAACGGATTTGATGATGACGACCGGTTTTTAAATCAATTTCGAGTAAATAATAAGAATTGGAATGAGCAATTATTTTGTAGGAAAGCATTGCTTTTTTAGCATTTGGTTTCTCTCTGTCGTAAGCATACGACCGATTTTGCTTTTCATTCCTAACCAAATAATGGACCAATTCGTCCTCTTGTTGCGGAGGCGGATTTTTAACGATTGCCCAATACACTTTTTTTACCTTCCCTTCACGAAACATTTCATTCAGGCGAGGTAAAACTTTACTTGTTTTGGCAAAAAGAACCAATCCGGAAACAGGGCGGTCCAGACGGTGCGCTACACCGATAAACACATTACCTTGCTTATTATACTTTTCTTTCAGCCACTGTTTTACAATTTCCGAAAGCGGTAAATCGCCGGTTTTATCGCCTTGAACGATTTCAGAGCAAGTCTTGTTCACTGTGATAATATGATTATCTTCGTATATTACCTCCATGAGGTCGAATCCGGAACCAATCCTGTTTTCTCTTATTTTGATTATGACTATAGAACGTTTTCGCCTTCGCTCTCTACTGCAACCGGTGGTTCCGGTTTGAAAAATCCGGTGTTGACTACTTCTTCAAAGGTATTCAAAGGCATGTAGAAACGAACATCTTTTTCCTGAGCAATTGAATCACGAATGAAAGTAGAAGAAATCTCAATTTTAGGAGCGCCTTTACAAAGACGTACATTCGGATGATTGATGAAAATCCGATCCGAACCTCTTCGTGGATAAATAAGGATCTTGAAGTTTTTCAGTATTATTTGATAATCTTTCCAACGGTGAAAAGAACTCCAATTGTCCGATCCGATAATTAATTCAAAACTGTCTTGAACGTATAACATCCTCAATTTTTGTAATGTATTGACCGTGTATGACGGCTGCGGCATATTCCACTCAATCGTACAAATCTTAAATTTATCGTAACCTTCTATGGATTTTTCGATGAGATTTAAACGCAAGTTTTGATCCAACAAATCATTTCTTTTCTTCAATGGGTTTTGTGGCGTAATTAAAAACCAAATTTGATCATATTCTTCGTATTCGGCAAGATAATTTGCTATTGCCAAATGCCCAACATGTACCGGGTTAAATGATCCCGGAAAAATACCGATTTTCATGAGTGTGTGTTATAAAATTATTTATTATTTGTTTTGTTTCTATCATATTACTGCTTACAACGACCTTGTTCTATTCTAAAATCAAGTTTAATTTATTTTTTCTTTCATTTATTATAAAACATTTAATATTTGTTCTTTCATTTGTTCCAATTCATCTTTCATTCGAACAACTAATTTTTGCATCTCCGCATGATTGGATTTAGAGCCTAAGGTATTGATTTCCCGACCGATTTCCTGTATAATAAATCCTAATTTGCGCCCTTGATTTTTCTCCGTTTCCATTGTTTCTAAAAAATAGCTGAGATGATTACCAAGACGCGCTTTTTCTTCGCTTATATCCAGTCGTTCAATATAATAAATCATTTCCTGTTCAAAACGGTTTTCATCGTATGAAACAATTTCTGTTTTTTTAAGCGTTTCGGCCATACGGGTTTTAATTTTTTCAACACGTTCCGAATCATATATTTCAATCTCCTGTAAGAGATTTACGATGGCTTTAATTTTGTTTTTTAAAACTTTTTCAAGCATTTCTCCTTCTTGAGTGCGGAAAGCAATAATAGCTTTCAATGCTTCCGATATTGCATCTTTTATCGTTTTCCATTCGTTTTCGTCCGCTTCAATCGTTTCGGTTTTGATGGCTTCCGGAAGTCGAAGAATGGCGGACAAACAATCCGATGGTATTTCAAGATTCAATTTGTCCGATAGTTCTTTTATTTGTTCATAATAATTTTTAATTGCGCCCGCATTAATTTTGGACGAAATTGCTGTATCTCCTTGGTCAATAGAAATAAAAAAATCAACCTTTCCTCTTTCTATTGTTTGAGAAAGAAGCGTGCGGATTTCAATCTCTTTTTCACGATAGATACTTGGTATTTTGGTATTTAAATCCAATTGTTTACCATTAAGAGATTTTATTTCCACGCTTATTTTTTTACAGGGAAGTTCTATTACGGCTTTCCCAAAACCAGTCATTGATTGAATCATCTCCTGAATTGTTTTTGCAAAAGTAGCTTTTTTATCTAAATAAATGAATAACTTTGTTGTCAAAATTCAACTTTTTATAAAAAAAATGATCTGTTTGCTCCTTATAGAAACTTCTACGAAGTTCTGCTCTTTGACTTTAGCTGTCGATGGAAAATCTGTTTTTGATCGAATAAGTTTAGAAGGAGCGTCGCATGCTTCCCTATTAGGCGTTTTTGCTTTGGAGGCCGTAAAATATGCACGAGCAAATCATTTAAAAATCAATGCAATAGCTGTAAGTTCCGGCCCCGGTTCTTATACAGGATTGAGAATTGGCGCTTCGGAAGCCAAAGGTTTATGTTATGGTTTTGAAATTCCTTTAATAGCCATTCCGACCCTCAAAATACTTGTATCGGCCTGCTTTACTTTTGCTCCTTCTTTTGCTAAGAAGTCGGCGGAAAGATTATATTGTCCAATGATTGACGCTCGTAGAATGGAGGTCTATACAGCCTTATACGACTCAAGTTTTAATGAAATACATCCGGTACGAGCTGAAATTATCGTTGAAAACAGTTATAAAGAATATTTAGACAAGTATTCTATCTTGTTTTTTGGAGATGGATCGGATAAATGTCGTCCGATTATTCAATCTCCGAACGCACTGTTTGTAGAAAATATTTATCCCAATGCCGAAGCCATGATTCCTCTGGCGGAAAAAGCATTTAAAAACGGTGAATTTGTAGATGTTGCTTATTTTGAGCCTTTCTATTTGAAAGAATTTCAAGCAACGATTGCAAAAAATAAGGTTTTTACATCTACTCAAAATTCGCGATCAACTTAAAATTAAATTAAAAAATTATGAAACATTTCGATTGGCAATTCTTGTTTTTAATGCTACTTATTAGCATTTGTATTTCTTCTTGTTGTAAAGATAAAGCGAAAATGTATGAAGAATCGATCCGGAACAAAATGGTAGATAAAAATGCTACTTTAGAAACGGTTGCTTTGTACGATAATTTGGATAAACTTTCTAATGATTATATTCTTTTCGGACATCAGGCTGCAACAGAATATGGTAGGGGGTGGTATGGCGACGAAGACCGCTCAGATGTAAAGGATGCCACCGGTTCTCATCCGGCGGTTGTAGGACACGATTTTCAAGATTTTACTTATGTCGATCAGGATGCATCATCGATAAAAAATGCACAAGCCCGTTTAGCAAAATTGATTTCGGAACAATACAATAGAGGAGGACTTGTCACGATTGCCTGGCATTTTCCCAACCCGATTAAAGGGGCTGGTAATTCTTTTTATTGGGACGTCGAATCCGTTCCTGCTGTTTCCGAAATTATTCCCGGCGGCGCTGATCACGAAACTTATAAAGAAATTCTCGGTAGAATAGGAGACTTCGCTCATTTGGTGAAAGGAGCGAAAGGAGAATCTGTTCCTATGATTTTTCGTCCTTACCATGAATTGGATGGCGACTGGTTTTGGTGGGGTGCAGGGCATGTTTCACGCGCTGATTTTATTCGCTTGTGGCAATTTACGGTTTCGTATTTAAGAGACAGTCTGGATGTTCATAATTTCATCTATGCTTTTTCTCCTGATTGCAAATACAATACCGAAGATGAATATCTGGAAAGATATCCGGGTGATGAATGGGTGGATCTGGTAGGTGTAGATAACTATCACGATTTTGGAAGAGATGCCGACGGTTCTTTAGAAGCAGGCGGTAAAAAGCTTCAAATCGTATCCGATTATGCAAAACGACACAATAAGTTAGCTGCATTTACCGAAACCGGATTGGAATCTATTCCCGATACGGTTTGGTGGACAAATACATTGTTAAAAACATTGAAAAACTCAGGTGCTAAATTGACCTATGTTTTGGTATGGCGGAACGATTCTCAAAGTGAAACACATTATTACGCTTCCCCGGCCGGACATCCAAGCCATGCCGATTTTATGAGGTTTTACAACGATTCTTATACTTTATTTAATAATGATTTATCAAACATTTATGTTTTAAAAAACGAATAATTTAATTACCTTTGTATTTTAAATGATGAAAATATTATTCATAGGAGGTACCGGAACGATAAGTACAGCTATTTCCAAACTGTTAATCACTCAAGGTCATGATTTATATCTTTTGAATAGAGGTAAAAGAAATGACGTTTTAGCAGAAGGTTCTCAAGCACTGGTTGCAGATGTGAACGATGAAGCAAAGGTTGCCGCATTGATTAAAGATCTGAGTTTTGATTGTGTAGTTGATTTTATAGCTTTTCTTCCCGAACATTTAAAGCGGGATTATCGTTTATTCAGATATAAAACAAAGCAATTTATTTTTATCAGTTCGGCCTCTGCATATCAAAAACCGCTCTCGGATTACCGTGTTTCGGAAGCGACGCCATTAGCGAATCCTTATTGGCAATATTCGCGGGATAAAATTGCTTGTGAGGATTATTTGATGAAATTATACAGGGAAGACGGGTTTCCGGTAACAATTGTCCGTCCCAGTCATACCTACGACGAGCGTTCTGTTCCGCTGGGCGTACATGGAAAAAAAGGAACTTGGCAAGTTTTGAAACGAATGATGGAAGGAAAACCGATTATTATTCATGGCGATGGAACTTCTCTTTGGACAATGACGCATAACAGTGATTTTGCCAAAGGTTTTGTTGGATTAATCGGTAATATTCATGCTTTGGGAGAAGCTGTTCAAATTACTTCGGACGAAACGCTCACTTGGAATCAGATTTATCAATGTATCGCTCAAACATTGAATGTTCCATTGAAAGCGGTTCATATATCTTCCGATTTTTTGGCGGCGGTCGGGCCTTATGATTTTCATGGAGGATTATTGGGCGATAAAGCTGTTTCAATCGTATTTGATAATACGAAATTGAAACGATTAGTCCCTGAATTTGTTGTAACAAAACGTTTTGATCAGGGAATAAAAGATACAATTAATTATGTTTTGGCTCATCCTGAGCTACAGCAACCGGACGAAGAGTTTGATAAATGGTGTGACAATTTAATAGAACAGAGAGAAAGAATAATAAAAGAAATCAAAAATAATATTTAGAAGTCATGATAATAACGATGAAATATAATACGCAAGAAAAACATTTGGTATTGCCGGAATATGGGCGAAATATTCAAAATATGGTAGATTATTGCGTTTCTATTCCTGACAGAGAAGAGAGAACAAAATGTGCCGATACAATTATCAACATCATGGGGAATATGTTTCCGCATTTGCGGGATGTGAATGATTTCAAACATATTCTGTGGGATCATTTGGCTATCATGTCGAATTTTGCATTAGACATTGATTATCCTTATGAGGTAGTGAAAAAAGAAGATATGTATATCCGGCCGGATAAACTGCCTTATACTCAAGATCGTATTATTTATAAGCATTATGGAAAAAATTTGGAAAATATGATTCGTAAAGCTACAGAGTATGAAGAAGGCGAGCATAAAAATCACCTGATTTCCTTACTGGCCAATCACATGAAAAAATCTTTTCTTACATGGAATAAAGAAGTAGTGGACAATCAAAAAATTTTCATGGATTTGGAATTTCTTTCCAAAGGACATTTTGTATTGGATGAGGATTCTCACAAATTAACGGAATCCAAAGATATCCTGTCGAAAAAGAATAAAAATCTGACCCGCAGACAGCAGGGTAAGTAAGAAATAAGAATATTGTCCGGTAAAAATGGCAATACGGGAAAGAGCAGTTTCGTTGCCGTTCGGTACTAAACTGCAAAATAACCGTGTAATTTTTTGTAACTATTCAGCTATGCTAATTTATTTATTAATAGCAAAATAATTATTTAAAAACTATTTTTGAAAAGTCAATAAATCTTAATTCGCTAATTATTAGCTTATTAGAATTTTATTAATAAAACATAAAAATAAATCAACAACTTCTATCTTGTTGATATTCAATAAAAAGAAAATTTAATATATAGCTGAATAGTTACTAAATATTTGATAAATTTGTTTAAAAACAGCACAGATCTAGTTAGATTTTTTGAAATAAAAAATAGAACCAAAAAAATTGTAACTATTCAGCTATAGCAGCCATGGAATTTTAAGTACAGTTTCCGGGAACACGTCAAAAAATTGTTTGTATGTGACAGGGAAACCAAACTTATCACATATAATTTCAACACTGTCAATAATAAAGTCTTTTTTCCATGGTGTAATAAAGTTTGAAATGATTTCTTTTAACTGCCCTGTTTGGGAATAATACGCAACAAATAATTTATTCATTTTTTCTAATTTGATAAATACCGTATATTCGGTATTCTATGTGGTAAAAATAATTATCAAACTTTTATCTGATTGTATAATATCATAAATAATTCTTTCAAATTTCGCGTATTTATACCGCTATTGAAAGCATCCTGAAACGAAGCTCCTAAATAGACATATGTAAAAAGTTCGCCATAAAGCCTTGGGTTTATAGACGGTTTTACCTCCCCATTTACAATTGCCTGCTGTACGAAAAAAGTCCATGTATTACGGTCTATCAGAAGCATGTCTTCTATTTTCGTATAGAAATCATCCAAATAATGACCCGACAGTAATGCCAGTGACAGATAATTGCGATCTATTTCCGCCAAATTCTTTTTATCAGCTATCTTTTTATCAACACCTGCAAGCCTGTATATTTCATCAACAGTTTTTTCTATGGCTGTAATAAAAACATCTATAAAATTTTTTAATGACATCTTATAATCTAAATTGTCATTTCCTATCTTGTTATGCAAATTCTGATGTTTAAGAAAATACTTTTCAATTACTTCCCTGAAGAGTTGTTCCTTATCTTTTACGTAATAAAAAATTGCCCCCCTTGTCATCCCTATTGCTTTTTCAAGTTCCCTGACAGTCACCAGTTCATAAGGTTTGTTCAAGAACAATCTGAAAGCTTCTTCATATAACTTTTCTTTCGTGTTTTTTGCCATTGTTGTTTTTTATAAATTCCAATTGTTTTTTTGCAACAAAGATAATACATTTGTTATAATCTTTGTTTAATTTTAAAGGATTTTACTTTTGCCTAAACACTGTTAATTCATTATATAGTACTATAAAATAGAATGATAAATAAATATTTGATTAGTTCGATGAATAAAAAATTGAATAAAACATGCGTTTGGTATGTTCAATTTCAGATGAAGTTCTAAAAAATATCTGTATTTCCGGTTAAGTTCAATTAGTAAATGCAAGTGAAATAAAACATTTTTATGCCTTCCAAATATCATAATACTTGGTATATTTTGATTTAAAAAAGCATGAATAATACTCTCACAATGGAAATAATCAAAATAAAAAATATATTTTATTTAATTTATTATTAATCATTTAATATTAAAATGAAATTCTATGAAAAAAATATGAATAATTATTTGTGTTTTAGAATTCATATTCATAAATTTGCGGTTAAAAAATACTGTTCGTTATGTTTTGATAATCTTAAAATTAAAGATTAGCGAAAGAATGTAAAATTATATCTATGAAGTTTTGAGAAGCATTGACAATTGGGAAGTAAAAAAGTTTATATAGATTTTACATGCATTAGGCAACAGTATTACTGATTATCAGTCGCTTATAATTCTAATACATAAAATTTATTGCATGAAAAATTTGAATATGAAATATAGAGTCAAGTGTATTATCCTGCTTTCGTTGTTGATAATGTATCCTGTGCTCACATTTCCCCAACTGTCCGACTGGAGCAATTACACCAATGGAAATATGGTTACCGAAATTTTGAATGATGGCGACTATCTGTGGATTGCGACCGATGGCGGACTGGTTAAAATGAATAAGGCGACCGAAGAAAAGACTTTTTATAATCGAGCCAATGCCGGTTTGCCAGATAACCATCTTCGGAGTTTGGCAAAAGACAAAGACGGAAATATTTGGGTAACTGCCCAATACTATGGGGTCGGTAGATTTGACGGTACTGACTGCATCGTTTACAAGGACAGCAATTCCGAATTGCCAATGAGTCTGAACTGTACATCCATAACCATAGATAATGACGATAACGTATGGGTTGGGACTCACATGTATTTAAATAAATTTGACGGGGAGAATTGGGAATCATGGACTACCCCCAATAGCATATTTGACGGTCAATGGGCCATTTACGATTTAAAATTTGATAACGAAGGTATCCTTTGGCTGGGTGGAGAATCGCTCATGTCCGGTTTTTACTTTGCTAAATTTACAGGAAGCGAAATCCAAAAAATAGATGGAATACGTAAACCTGTACTAAGTATAGCATTTGACGGTGAAAATAATAAATGGCTGGGAACAGCTACCGGCTTGGTAAAATATGACGGAACAGATTTTATAACTTATAATACGAATAACTCAACCCTGCCGGATAATAATATTTATGATATAAAAAAAGATGCATCCGGAAATCTGTGGCTTGCCAGTGGCAGATATTTGGTGAAATTCGACGGAACAAACTTTACGGTTTACAACACGCCTCTGATTACGGACGATAACAATTTTATTTATTGTTTGGAAATGGAAGACGATGGAACGATTTGGATAGGTACGCGCAGAAACGGATTAATCAAATTTTCCAACGGTAATTTTAAGCAGATCGATATGAGCGCTTCTCCGCTTCTTACGAACGACATCAGTTTCAGTTTGGATATCGACAAAGACAATAATGTTTGGTTCGGAACAAAACACAATCTGGTAACTATCGATGAAAATGATCAATGGCACAGTTCTTATAAATTGATTGACAATATGGGAAGCGTACGGCGAGTGAATGGCATAGACAGTGATTTATCAGGAAATGTGTGGGTTGTATTAGGTCTTAGCGACACATGCGTATTAAAAATCAATGGAAATAATGTCACGGTTTTCACGGAACAAAACTCCCCACTCAACAGGCAAATATTCGAATGTAATTTTGCTTTCGATAAAAAAGGAAATACATGGTTAGCTACCCGTGGCACAGGCTTGTATAAGTATGACGGACAGACATGGAGCCGGTTCACGACAGTAAACAGTCCCTTAAACAGCAATACAATCGGTGAATTGGCTTTGGATGAAGATGATAATCTTTGGGGCGCAGCCGGCAATGAAGACGGAGGCTGCCTGTTTAAATACGATGGAACAAACTGGCAGATTTATACAGTTGAAAATTCAGGACTTCCGAGTTACTTTGTTACAGAAATTGCTTTCGATTCTCGAAATAATTTATGGCTTCACTGTCGAGATTCATTAAATGTAATTAGCCGTGAGTTTGGCGAAGGGCTTACCAAATTCGATGGCGTTGCGTGGACAACATACAATATTGACAATTCTAATATTCCCAGCAACAGCATTATGGATATTACGGTAGATAAAGACGATAATCTCTGGCTGGCCACTGTCGGACAGGTGGGCGTTACCAAATTTGATGGAACTCACTGGGAAAGCTACAACGTGGATAATTCCGGCATTGCTTTTGATGAAGTGTCTAAAATCACTTTGGATTATTACCGGGATTTAATATGGTTTAATCATTTGTATTCCGGTGGTTTGTCGACTGCCAAATTAAATTCGGTTACCGCTATCCCGAATACATTGGCGGATGAACAAGCGGGCGGGTTTGATATATATCCCAATCCGGCAAAAATCGGTGTCAATTTGCGATTTAATCCGGACATGAATATCCGTACTTTGGAAATTTTCGATATTTCAGGACGAACAGTTAGCCTCCGGAATATATCAAATAATACCTTGCCGGTTATTCAATTTCCCCTCTCTGATTTAAATATTCGTAAAAGCGGATTGTATTTTATCAAACTGACGGGAGAAACCGGAAGTTGCACCAAACGATTGCTGGTGACAGATTGAAAATATAACAGTTTTATAACAAATAACGAATTAAAAATTAAAATTTTATGAAAACACGCATGATTACAAATTTAAGACGGGCAATTCTGATTGCCTCCCTGATGCTCTCCCCGGTTGCTGCATTTTCACAATCCGGCGAATGGGCTGGCTATTCCGGCAAAGAGATGATTTCCCGGATACTGAACGACGGCAAATACCTTTGGGTAGCGACCAACAGCGGACTGCTGAAACTGAATACGGAAACGGAAGAAACGGTTGTTTATAACCGGGATAATTCCGGTTTGCCGGATAATCACCTGCGAAACATTGCCAAAGACAGGGAAGGCAACCTTTGGGTGACTACCCAATTCAACGGGATAGCAAAATTCGACGACGGGAACTGTTCCGTTTACTCAAGTTCCAACTCCGGACTTCCCACCGATCAGTACTGTACTTCGATCGCCATTGATGATGCCGATAATAAGTGGGTCGGCTCTTTATTATATTTAAACAGGTTTGATGACGAAGACTGGCGTTCGTGGACAACTCCCCGTAGCTCCATAGCCGGTTACTGGTTTATTTATGATTTGAAATTCGACAGGGAAGGCGTATTGTGGCTGGGCGGCTCCGCACCGGAATGGCATTTTGCAAAGTTTACCGGAGAGGAAATTCAGGTATTGACTGAAATCAGTCAGGATGTCAATCATATTGAAATCGACGATGATAACAATAAATGGTTAGCAACAGGTCGGGGTTTGGTTAAATATGACGGAGCAGACTTTATTACTTATCATACGGAAAATTCCGATATTCCGTCCAATGATGTTTATTATGTAACAAAAGATGCTTCCGGTAATTTATGGCTGGCTGCCGGTAAATACTTAGTCCGGTTTGACGGCGAAAACTTTACCTCTTATGAAACTCCCTTACTGGAAGAGGTGGATCCCGCCGGTCAAAATTTTATTTTATGCCTGAATATTGACCCGAAAAACAATATCTGGCTGGGAACAAAAAGGAGTGGTTTATTTAAATTCACACAGGGGACATTCAGACAAGTCCTGAAAATATCAGATACGGAAACGGGAATAAAAGAAACGGAAAACAAAAATCAAGAGATGAAGATCCGAAATACCGGATCGGGGATAAGCTTTGATTTATCATTAACGGAGAAAGCAACGGTTTCGTTATCGGTTTTTGATATGAGCGGGTGCCCCGTTTCGACCCTGTTGAACGGTCAATACCTTTCTTCGGGGAATTATAATTACAATATGGACTTGTCCCATGGCATTTTTTTAGTTAAATCAGTTGTTAACGGAAAAGTAAATGTTACGAAAGCGGTTGTACGGGATAAATAATCCAGCCCGTTAGCCTGTTTTATTCTTTACTGCTATCGATTACGGCAACGAAGTGTTTAGGGAAAAGTGGTGATAATTGCATATAAATTACTATCTTTGTGATAGTTATAAAAAAAAGACAAGTAATAAAAACTATCACCACTTATGAGGACAAAAATAAGCATTTTAAGCGAATTG
>JAIRLY010000115.1 GCA_031259075.1 Dysgonamonadaceae bacterium
AGGGGATTAATAGAAAATGACGATGCTATTAAAGTCCTACGGACTATTGGCGAAAGAGGGCGATGTCCCTTTCTATTGATATTATTCCCCTACGGGGAATCGGAGCGAAGCGCAGCTACGGACAGCTGTCGCCTTTCGTGCTTTCGCGCTTTCGCGCCTTCGCGCTTTCGTGCTTTCGTGCTTTCGTGCTTTCGTGCTTTCGCGCTTTCGTGCTTTCGCGCTTTCGCGCTTCGGAGCAGTGAGGATGCCTCACTAAAAGTTAAGAACGGAAGGCACCTTTCTCGCCGCGAAGAATCCCATAGCCGTCAGGTTAAGGCTGAAAACCTTTCGCGCTTTCGCGCTTTCGTGCTTCGGAGCAGTGAAGACGGGTGACGATACGCCCCGAAGACGGGTGCCTTCCGTTTTTGGAGAATGAGGGATGTCCTGAAAGGACAAAACTTTCATAACCGCAGGTCAACGACCTGCGGAATGAACGGACTCCGTGAAACCGCTGCCTGAAACCGTTTTTTCCCCTGTTTTTTTCTTTATTGTAAATATTGCTTAAGATTCAATAAAAACCGCGCAAAATTTGTTTGTTTTAGAAAAACAATTTAGCTTTGCGCACAAAGTTATATGCTGTATTATGAAAATAACACAAGAGAAAGATTTTTCGAAAAGCATGTTCATTAACTCAAAATATCAAAATATGTGGGAAAGTTTGAGTTTCCCTGCTAATCAAGCCTTAAAGAAAGAAACCTCGCATGAAGCAACCTTTTTTTTTGTTATCGAAGGCAGTATTATTTTTTCAATGAATGATTCAAGAAATCACATCGTTTCTGAACAGGAAATGTTTCTCGTACCTGACAATTGTTCATACAACATAAAAGTATTAAAGCCGGTTCATTTATTGAGTTGTTCATTTAGCGTTGAAACATTATTTTCCGAACAAAAAATGATAGACGAATTAATTCCTTTACACAATGACACGCAAGATGATTTTGTTAAACTGCCCGTCAACAAAGTAATAAAAGATTATCTACTCCTGTTGGAACGCTGCATAAAGGATGGTTTGGATTCATATTATTTTTTCAATTTGAAGAAGCACGAATTATTTATACTCTTGTTTGCCTATTATACAAGAGAAGAGTTGGCACGATTTTTGTTTGATATATTATCGGAGAACGTTCAATTCAGAGGATTTGTAATAAATAATTTCCTGAACGTAAAAAATGTACAGGAATTAGCCGGTAGAGCTAATTATTCAACTTCAGGATTTATTAAAAAGTTTCAGCGATATTTTAAAGAATCTCCTTACAGATGGATACAGCAGCAAAAAGCAAAGTTAATAATGAATGATATAAACGAAGGAGCAAAATCCTTACAGGAAATAGCTACCGAGTATAAATTTTCTTCTTATCAACATTTTGCTCATTTTTGTAAAATACAATTTGGTTTTCCACCCAGTGAGCTCGTTAACAAATATAAGATTATAGATTCGGGTAAAATATATGGTAAAAATATATGTCAATCAGGTAAAAATTAGTGACTATGAATTGCATAAATAGGTTTACCTTTGCTAAGTTTTTACTATTATTTACGGACTTTTAGTTAATTAATTATTTATAAGTTAATTATATGGCAAAGAAAACATCATTTGCTCATCAGAAATCTGTTTTAGAGCAATTTTCCTCTTTCCTTTCAGGATTTGAGAGTGAATTTAAGGAATTGGTACAAAAGTATGAAGATAATATTTCGTCTTTATATGAAGATCAAGGTTTAATGGAAGAAATATACGAAGATTATAAAAATTTGTATTTACAGCCGATGAAAACATCTTTGGCTGAGTTATTATCCAGAATTCAAGAAGAAGACATTCCATTTATTGAGAAGGAAATAGACTTTATTTCTTCCCGGTAACAGTACTTTCTTCAGTTTTCGTAGCATATTAAAAAATGGCAAATAAATACGTTGAAAAACTTAAAAACGATTTGTTTGAAGAGGGTGGAGTTTCTGGAGAGAAAGGAGATACAATGGAAAATAATGATTTAGTAAACGCTTTACTGAGAGGCGATATAGTAGTGATTCCGGATTTTGGATATCTGGAACCAAAAAGTTTAGGAGGACGGCGTACCGTTTTATTTAAATCGGCAAATCCTCAAGATGCTCTGATGCAGCAATTTTCTGTTCCTCCAGATGCACTGTGCAATCGTATTTCCGATTCTTTGAAAAAAGGGGAAGTTGTTTCTTTACCGGAAGCAGGTATTTTTCGTCCGGTGAAAAAAGAAGATGGAAGTACTGCCGTTTCTTTCGTACTTTCTTCTTTTCTGCGGAAAAAATTAGCCGGTGAAGAAGAAAAAGAAATACAAACAGAAACCGCTGAAGAAAAAAGAACGGAAGAAAAGACGTTGAACAGCATAACGGCAAAAGAAGAAAACAACGATACGAATGAAACAATAAAAAAAGACGTTGTTTCTGCAAAACCTAAAATAGAAATAAAAACGCAAAAGATTAATACTCAGAATATTGCACGAAAAGGCGATTCCATTATACCGGACGACGAGGTGATATCGATAAAAAGGAAAAACTATGCCGGATTGCTGTTGCTGGTTTTTGCTTCTGTAGCCGTTTTAATTATCATTTTTAGCGTGTGGTTTCAAAATAAAAAAGAAGAGCCGCCGGCGTCTGAAGTTCGAGTAACCAAATCAATTAATCTGCCCTATTTAGCAGAGCAAAATTATGGAAATCCGGTTTTCTGGGTGTATATTTATGAAGCCAATCAAAATAGACTGATTTCTCCGGTTAATATACCGGAAGAAACTGATTTGATAATTCCGGATTTATACGAAGAATACAATGTAGATGTGACGGACAGTATGGAAATAAAACGGGCTTTGATGAAATCTGAAATAATCTTAAAACAAATAAATAATGTCAATTTGATTGAAAAATAACAATAATAAATAAAATAAGTCATGAAAAGATTAATAACTTTTATAAGTGCAATCACCTTATTTGCGTGTTTCGCTTTCGGGGATAACAGTCCGATGGTGGTTGCAGGAAATATGAAAATTGCCACTGGCGGCGTAATGAAATCGACCGGAGCGGTAAATGTAAAAGCAA
>JAIRLY010000144.1 GCA_031259075.1 Dysgonamonadaceae bacterium
GTCATCCGGATTGATTTCGGAGGAATGGCAAACCGGGCAACGGAAGAAGTAAAACTCTCATTGACACATCGTTTGAACGAAGCTGCAATAAAATATGGAGTCACTTTATCGGGGAAAACCATTCCTGACAGATTCGAAGAATTAGTCCAAAAAGTACATCTTTCTACGGGAGCGAAAGTGGTTGTGCTGGTGGATGAATACGATAAGCCGATCACCGACAATCTCACCGACATTGCTGCGGCAGATGCCAACAGGCAGGTATTGCATGATTTCTATCAGGTACTCAAAGCAGGCGACGACCACTTGCGTTTTGTCTTCCTCACCGGAGTGTCGAAATTCGCTAAAGTATCGCTGTTTTCAGGATTGAACAGCCCGGATGATATGACAATTGACGCCCGTTTTTCTACTATTTGCGGCTATACACAAACGGAATTGGAATCTAATTTTGCGGAGAATATCAGGGAAATGGCAGCATGCAATCAGATTACCTGTGAAGAGTTGCTAATAAGAATCCGGAAATGGTATGACGGTTACTCGTGGGACGGAACAACTTCGGTTTACAATCCTTTTTCAACGCTTTTACTGTTTTCCAAGTGCGTTTTCACGGACTATTGGTTTGCCAGCGGAACACCTACCTTTTTGGTCAACCTGATTAAGGAACACAACGAAATACACTTGCTCACCGAACCTGTTCAAATGCAGGAACCTGAGTTTGACAAGTTTAATATACAGACGCTCGACACAAAACTGCTGCTGTTTCAGACCGGTTACTTGACTATCAAGAAAGTCACCACCGATTCCTTCACGCTACAGCGCAATTTTACTTTGGGGATACCCAACGAGGAAGTCCGTCAGGCCATGATGGAACATTTGGTTGGGAGTTTTGCCAATTACCCCGATTCGGGGACTGTAACCATGCGCAGCCGGATGCTTCATGCGCTTTTCGACGGGAATATTACTTCGTTTGAACAATGCGTAAAGGAACTTTTTGCCCGTATTCCCTATCAATTGCATCTACCGCGTGAAGCCTATTATCATTCCATGCTGTTGGTATGGCTCAATATGCTGGGATTTAAAGTAGAAGCGGAAGTTTCGACCGACAAGGGCCGCCTTGACGCCGTCTGGACATGGGATGAGCGAATCGTCATTGCCGAAGTCAAGTATTCGGCTCACGGCGCCACCGAAAAATTGCTTGCCGAAGGCTTGGCGCAAATCAAAGAAAAAAAATACGACGAACGCTATGCCGGCGGGAAACATCGAATCGCCCTGCTTGCCGTTGCCTTTGCCGGTAAAAAAATAGCTTGTAAAATGGAGGAATTGCCAAAACTTTTTAACTGTAAAAATAAGAAACTTCATAAAGACTAACAAAACAAGAAATATCCGTTATTGTTATTTGGATACTCTTTTTAGTTGTTTGCGAGGAGGATGCCCTCTGTGCTATTTTTCATTGTTTCGATTTTATCTCTTATCTATCTATTAAAATTCCGGTACACTCCAAAAGTTAAGAATAGAATGTTATCGATTTAAAAAGTATTAAAATAAATCTTTATTGCAATGTTTATTTTATGACAATAAGTAACATTATTTTAAAAATAATATCACCACGATACATATAGTGGAATTTTTTTGTTGGAAAATTTATTTAATTGAATAATACAGGGACATAAATAAAAAAATATTATCTTTGTGGACCGTAAAAAATAATAAACAAATGCGTATGGAAAAAGATGCAAAAATCTATGTAGCCGGACATACCGGTTTAGTAGGTTCTGCTTTGGTGAAAAACTTACAAAAAAAAGGCTATGTAAACATCTTGGGACGAACTGTTGACGAATTGGATTTGATTAATCAGAGAGCCGTTTTTGAATTTTTTGAACACGAAAAACCGGAATATGTTTTCCTTGCTGCGGCTAAAGTAGGAGGAATAATTGCCAACAACACATATCGAGGACAATTTATTTATGAAAATTTGCAAATACAAAACAATGTCATTCATGCAGCATATAAAAATGGAGTAAAAAAATTGTTATTCTTAGGTTCTACTTGTATTTATCCGGGAGAAGCTCCTCAACCTATGCCGGAAAATTGTTTGTTGACCTCTCCTTTGGAATATACCAACGAACCTTATGCTGTGGCTAAAATTGCCGGAATTAAAATGTGTGAAAGTTATAATCTTCAATATGGAACCAATTTTATTGCTGTGATGCCTACCAATTTATATGGACCTAACGACAACTTTGATTTGGAAAAATCGCATGTCTTGCCTGCTTTATTACGTAAGGTATATTTGGCCAAGTGTCTGATGAATGATGATTGGGAGGCGATTCGTAATGACTTGACCCGCTTGCCGATAGAAGGTGTTTCGGGGAAGGATGCCAAAGAAGCCGTTCAGAGAAAATTAGATAAATACGGTGTTCAAAAAGGAAATGTAGAGATTTGGGGAACAGGAAAACCGATGCGGGAATTTCTCTGGAGTGAAGAAATGGCCGATGCTTGTGTATATGTAATGGAGAAAGTAGATTTCGAAGATTTGAAACCGGAAGGAAAAGAAATACGCAATACACATATTAATATAGGTACAGGAAAAGAAATATCCATTCGTCAATTGGCAGAAATAATAGCCGGAACGGTAGATTATAAAGGAAAACTTAGTTTTAACGCGGAAAAACCGGATGGCGTCATGCGAAAACTGACCGACCCTTCTAAATTACATAAATTAGGGTGGAGTCATCAAATAGATATCGAACAAGGAGTAGAAAAATTATATAATTGGTATTTAAAGAAATAAAAAATATAAATTGTTACAATTTATATGAGTTTTACTATCTTTTATTTTTCATTTTGAAAGTTATGAAAAAAATAGCATTAATTACCGGTATTACCGGACAAGACGGAGCTTATTTATCAGAATATTTAATTAAAAAGGGATATATCGTACATGGTATTAAACGGAGGGCTTCTTTATTTAATACCAATCGGATCGACCATCTCTATCAAGATCCTCAATTAGAGGAACGAAACCTGATTCTTCATTATGGTGATATGACCGATTCGATGAACCTTACGCGCATTATCGGCGAGGTTCAACCGGATGAAATTTATAATTTAGCGGCGCAAAGTCACGTAAAAGTAAGTTTCGATACCCCGGAATATACGGCTAATGTAGATGGATTAGGTACATTACGTATCTTGGAAGCGGTTCGTTTACTGGGTTTGATTCCCAAAACACGTATATATCAGGCGTCCACTTCCGAATTATATGGATTAGTACAAGAAATTCCGCAAAAAGAAACTACTCCGTTTTACCCGAGAAGTCCGTATGCTGTAGCCAAAATGTATGCTTACTGGATTACCGTCAATTATCGCGAAGCCTATAACATGTTTGCATGCAACGGTATTTTATTTAATCACGAATCGCCGCTTCGGGGCGAAACCTTTGTTACACGGAAAGTAACGCGGGCGTTGTCGCGGATTGCGTTAGGTATTCAAGATGATGTGTATATGGGAAATCTTTCCAGTAAGCGCGACTGGGGACATGCCAAAGATTATATCAAAGCTATGTATCTGATCTTACAACAAGATCGACCGGACGATTATGTGATTGCTACCGGAGTGACAACTACCATTCGTGATTTTATTTCAAAAGCTTTTTTTGAAATAGGAGTAAACATTGTGTTCAAAGGCGAAGGCGTAAGCGAAACCGGTATAATCGAAAGTATTAATACAGATGTATTTTTAAACAAAATAGGTGAACCCTTTTTGGCTTCAATACAAAAAAGGATCGGAGAAAAAGTAGTGAAAGTAGATCCGAAGTATTTCCGTCCTACAGAAGTTGAACTATTAATCGGAGATGCAACAAAAGCGCGCACTAAATTGTCGTGGGAACCTAAATATACTTTAGATACACTTATCGAAGATATGATGGCCGGCGATGTAAAAGAAATGAAAAAAGAAGCTTATCTGAAAGAAGGCGGTTATCGAATTATGAATTATTTCGAATAAATAAAAGTGAAAATTGCGATTATTGGTTTGGGTTATGTAGGATTGCCCTTAGCTCGATTGTTTGCAACAAAGTATCCGGTAGTAGGGTTTGATGTAAATAAAAAACGGATAAGCGAACTTTTGTCCGGTTACGATTGCACTTTGGAAGTTTCCGGCGAAATATTACAATCGGTTTTAGTAAAAGAAAATCCGGTAAAAACCAATACAAAAGGATTGTTTTGCAGTAATAACATAAACGAAATTAAAAACTGCAACTTTTATATTGTTACAGTTCCTACACCGGTAGATAAGTACAATCATCCGGATTTGACTTTCTTGAAAAAAGCGAGTGAAATGGTTGGGAAAGTAATATCTAAAGGAGATATAGTTGTTTATGAATCAACTGTTTATCCTGGAGCAACCGAAGAAGATTGTATCCCTGTAGTCGAAATGGTTTCCGGATTAAAATTTAATACTGATTTTTTTGCCGGTTATTCTCCCGAACGAATTAATCCGGGAGATAAAGAACATACCGTTGAAAAAATAAAGAAAGTAACTTCAGGATCTACTCCTGAAACAGGAAAAATAATAAACGAAGTTTATCAGTCGGTGATTAGTGCCGGAACTCATTTAGCGCCAACGATTAAAGTAGCCGAAGCTTCCAAAGTAATTGAAAATTCGCAACGTGATATTAATATTGCTTTTGTCAATGAACTGAAAAAGATATTCGATAGAATGAATATAGATACAAATGCTGTTTTAGAAGCTTCTGGAACGAAATGGAACTTTTTGAATTTCAAGCCCGGTTTAGTGGGAGGACATTGTACGGGAGTAGACCCCTATTATTTGGCTCAAAAGGCTCAGGAATATGGTTACCATCCTGAAATTATTTTAGCAGGAAGACGTTTGAACGACAGTATGGGCGGATATATCGGCTCTCAAGTTGTAAAAAAAATGATAAAAAAAGGAATATCGGTAAGAAATTCCGATGTTCTTGTTCTGGGAATAACTTTTAAAGAAAATTGTCCGGATGTGCGTAACACCAAAGTAGTGGATGTCGTAAACTCGCTGAAAGAATATGATATGAATATTACGATTTATGATCCTTGGGCCAATTCGAAAGAAGTAGAACACGAGTATGGCTTAAATATTACAAACCAATTACCCGGAAAAAAATTCGACGCAATAATTGTAGCCGTTATCCATAGAGAATTTGATGCGATTGATTTTTCTTTATTACAAAAAGAAAATGCTGTCTTGTATAACTTAAAAAAATAAAAGATAACCGAATCTATGTATAGAAGGTACTTAAAGCGGATAATCGATTTCATGCTGTCTTTGGTAGGATTAATTCTCTTGTCTCCGGTTTTTATTATTCTGATTATTATTTTAAGTATTGTCAATAAAGGAAAACCTTTCTTTTTTCAACAACGGCCGGGTAAAAAGGGTGAATTGTTTACTATGGTTAAATTTAGAACTATGAATGAAAAAAGAGATGAAACAGGGAAATTACTTCCGGATATGAAACGAGTTACAAAAATCGGAAGTTTTATCCGGAAATATTCTTTAGATGAACTTTCCAACCTTTGGAACGTCTTGTTAGGGAATATGAGTCTGATAGGCCCTCGTCCTTTAATGAAGGAATATCTACCTTTGTATAATGCAGAACAAGTAAAGCGGCACGATATTTGTCCTGGAATAACCGGTTGGGCGCAGATTAACGGACGGAATGTCATTAGTTGGAAGCAAAAATTTAAATTGGATATTTGGTATGTTGAAAATCTTTCATTTCGCTTAGACATGAAAATCTTCTTTTTGACTTTGAAAAGAATATTTCAGACAAAAACAGTGAATATGTCGGATGAACAAACAATGGAACGCTTCAATGGAAATAATTAAATAAAACATTAGAAGCAATTCACAGGAAGAGAATTTAAATAAAAACTTCTTTCTGCGTTGATTTAGCAAAAAGGATTATCTGTTGTGCTAACTGATAGAGATGATGTTTTGTATTGAAATATAGAATTACCGGATAAAGTAATTCTTTGTTGAGAAAAAATAATTATGGATAAATATAAAATTTGGATTTCACCTCCGCATCTATCCGGAAAAGAAATGGAATATGTAGCGGATGCTTTTAATAAAAATTGGATTACAACTCAGGGTGACAATGTAACCGGTTTTGAACAGGATATTCAATCTTATTTAAATGAAACAACTGAAGTAGTAGTTGTAAATTCAGGAACATCAGCTCTTCACTTGGCTTTAATATTGCTGGATGTAGATAAAGACGATATTGTGATATGTCAGGATTTCACCTTTGCAGCTACGGTTAACCCTATTATTTATTTAGGCGCTAAACCGCTATTGGTGGATAGTGAAGAACAAACATGGAATATTTCACCCGTTTTTCTGGAAGAAGCCGTGCAGGATTGCATCAAAAAAGATAAAAAACCCAAGGCGATCGTATGGGTCAATTTATATGGAATGCCGGCTCAGATTCACGAAATCAGAGAAATTGCACAGAAATACGATATTGCTTTATTGGAAGACGCCGCCGAATCGTTAGGGTCTTCTTATTATGAGCAAAAATGCGGCACTTTTGGCGATATTTCCGTCATTTCGTTCAATGGGAATAAAATTATTACAACATCGGGCGGCGGCGCTCTATTATCTGCGAATAAAAATTATGTTCGGAAAGCTCGTTCTTTAGCATCGCAAGCTCGCGACGAAACGCTTTGGTATCAACATTCTCGAATTGGATACAATTATGGAATGAGTAATATAATAGCAGGGATTGGTCGTGGACAAATGACGGTTTTGAAAGACAGGATTGAAGAGCGAAGGGCAAATAACCGTTTTTATAGAGAGATATTTGCTTCTGTTAGCGGTATTACGGTTCACCAAGAACCGGATGAACATTATTTCTCAAATCATTGGTTATCTTGTTTGCTGATAGATACGGAATTAACAGGAGGAATTGATTGTAAAATCCTCAGGGAAAAATTGGCAATGGCTGGTATTGAAGCGCGGTTTCTGTGGAAACCGATGCATTTGCAACCGGTATTCAAAAATTGTGTTTTTTATGGAAATGGTACGTCTGAAAATTTATTTAATAAGGGTTTATGTTTGCCTTCCGGGTCCAATTTAACAAAAGAGGAATTACTCGAAATAGCAAATATTATAAAAAATACATTGCAATAAATAAATAAACTTGTAGTACTCCTAATCGAAAAGGATCAGACCTATATTAACCCTGTTTTATAACTAATTGATTTTCAGTGAAATGCGGGGGGGGGGGGCGATTAAAAATTTTTAAAATAATGAAAAAAATAGTATAAAAAATAATCTTTTTATAATAACATTGTAAAAAGGTTGGTTGTT
>JAIRLY010000217.1 GCA_031259075.1 Dysgonamonadaceae bacterium
ATTATAACTTCTCAACTGCCTGTTAAAGGTTGGTATGATGCTATCGGAGAGAAAACAGTAGCTGATGCTATACTGGATCGCTTAGTACATCACTCTCTTAGAGTTGAGCTATACGGAGAATCTATCAGAAAAAGAAAAACAAAGAATGAAGACAGGTATCAATGAGAAATTGTGCGAGTCGCAATATCGATATGTGGGGACTTATGTGTATTTTTGTGCAAAATCTATGAACCCAACAATCGGAGTTTTATAGAAAAATAGATTAAAATAAAAGTTTAACTCGGGCTTAAATCTTCCATCTTTAGACCCCATTCCCGACGGACAACTTTTTACTTTTTTGAAGGCATAACTTTAGGTGGTCAATTTTCGCCGTTTTTAAGGGGTCAATTTTGCCGTTTTTTCCAACCATGGATGCAGCCTTTATTAAATAATACTGTTTTAGCGATACCTCCCATAGAAGACATTCTGGCAGCAAACCGGTTAATCGAAACAAAAACAATTCTTTCTGATTTGCTGGGTTTTGACAGCGGTCTTTTTTACGAATTGCTGGCGGCGAATGCCCATACCGATCAGTTTTATTAACCAGTCTAAACCATTATCGGCTGTTTAATAAAGAAAGTATACGACACTATTTCAGGAATCCGTCTATTACAACTATTTTACTACACAAAAGTGAAAAGGCATCGGGAATTGCTTCCCATCTCAAAATCAACGACCCGCCCATCGTTCCTTTGGAAGAATTGCCAACCGAGAATAAAAAGTGACAGTTTTGAACGAAACAATTTTTCGAGCCGCAAGACAGCAAAAATCTTTCGGGAAAAACAGACAAATAATAATCTGCAAAAGTTCTTACTCGAGTTTTTGCATGATTTTATTCGGATTCCAGGCCGTACTCGACATAGAGACATCAATTTGAACGTCCACCGTGTCCCGAAAGTAATTTTCGAGCATGCGAAAATCATTTTTTTGCCTTTCTTCCCGCCGATGATCAATCCGACTTTGTTACTAAATTCATATGGTTTATGCGCTTTTCCCTTCGATATGTACTCTGTAAATGGTTTGTGCAGACTGTAAACCTTATTTTTGTCATTTCTCTGTTGATTGACTGCGCGTTTGTAGAGGCCCAGATGCTCTTTGTAATGCGCCTTTTGTATTGCTGTCATCTTGAGTTCCAGTTCTCGTAACTGTGTATTGGCTGTGATTTTCAGCCGCTTTGGCTCGCTTCGGATGCTTGCCGAAGCAGTTCCTTGGTCTCTTTTTCGTGTTTGCAGTGCTGCTTAATATCTTCTTGCATTTGACTATCACTTTCCCGCACATTTTCGCATCGGTCGGAAAGGTCGTAAAATTGCCCTGAACAGTAGTATTCGACAGTACAAATTTGGACTGTTTTTACCACTTCTTTACCGAGAAGATGCACACTGCATGCAAAAATCTTTTGAAATCCCGCTTCTCTGATCCACTTACGGAAATGAACAAAATTACTCGGATCGCAGGGAAATTCATGACCGAAAAACACTCCGCCACAAAAGTATTGAAAGTAAACATCGCGGACTCAATACTCCGGTATCCATTCATCGCCAATATTGCATAAATATTTGGGTGTCAGAATGCAAACCCTAAATCATGCGGACATTGAGGGACGACTCGGTTTTCCAGAACACAAACTTTTGAACGCATTCTCAAAGTAGTTCCTGCCTATCTTACTTGCCAAAAGAGCAAGTTTCTGCCCCGGATTAATCAAATCCACCAGGCGTGTGCGAAACAGTTCGCGATGGTCATTTATAGATAATCTCCCTAACATAATCTTCCGTTTTTCATGCTGTAAAGTTACAAAAAATAGTTGAAAACACCAAACTTTTTTGTAATTATTTTATTGATATTCAACAAGATAATTGCTTACTAAATAATTATCTTACTTGATATGTCGACCTTTCCAACTTTAATTTCAGAGTCGAGAAATGTGTCATTTTTGCTTGTGAACAGGAAAACAGCATAGAACAACAACCGATGCTTGCGACAAGTTTAAAAATGGATGGATGGCTCATATTTGTTCCCGCATTGCTCTGCCGAGTCTAATTCGGTGAATTAGTTTTTAAAAAATTTCTCAGTAAAATTTCCCCTTAGGGTTCGAAACAAAAGAAAATAAAAGCCTTGATTCAGGTGAGCGACAGGAATAGTTTTCGTAGAATTTCCATGTTGCGGCAGAGCGTTGGCCGATAAAATTTCTTTTCCAGAAAGATCAAGGATCTTAATTTCCAAAGGATGGGAATCGGTTGATTCTATGCTAATTTTCAACTCGTCGGCAACCGGATTCGGGGATACGGAGATCCCTCTCCGACAGGTAGCCGGCCATTGAATATCCGTTGGCACCAAATTTATGGTTTGTGTCCCCGCCACAATCTTCTGTTCAAAAATTTCACCATTGAAAAGAACTTTAAGCGTATAAGGGTTGTCGGATGTAACGGTAAGACGAGCCTCTTCCGGATGCGCCGAACGATCGTCGGTGATGATGGTGGTCGTAATATCAGCCATTCGCAGGTTCTCAATTCCATGGCGGTCGGTGCGCCGCAAATCGTAGGTCAGGATTTTATTCACGCCATCGGCTCGGAAACCCAATACATTTTCGATAAGGATGGAAATAGGACCTAATCCCGTCCATCCCACGAAATCCTTGCGGCAATCCGACGGGGGATTGTATTCATTAACTCCTTGCCTGAACTTGCCGTTAATTTTGTCGGCAGCGTAATTTTCCCACAGAGTACCGGTTTGTAGATATACCTGATATAAACCTTCTACATAACGTTCCGATGCTTCATGTGCAAATTCGTTGGCACCCACCCGTTCCAATCCTCTGATAACCGCGTAATTCGTTGGCGCCCAGACGGCGCCTAGCCAATATCCTCCATTAGATTGATAATTGCTGTGACTAGCTGCCAAAGTGGGGAAAACCATGTCCCGCCAAAATTCGTTGGGATTTTTCAAATGTCCAATCAATGCAGAGTCTTGATGTGCACTGGTAACGCCTGCCAAAAGCGGCCAGAAAGCCGCAATGGATTTCCATGTCATTTTTGTTCCATCTACTTTCACATCGTAATACATACCGTCGGCTTCGTTCCACAGCCAGGAATTGATACTGTCGGCTATCACTTGGGCTTTGGCCCGGTAGACAATCGCTTTTTCCGCATAGCCGAGTTCTTCGCAGATGGTCGCAATATTATCGCATTGAGTCACCATTTGAGCGGACGCGTCTACCCAACCCTGATGGTCGGAAGCATAGTGTTCGAAGGGACGACCTTCATCACGAGGTGTATTATCCATGCCGGAAGACTGACCATTGCTCCAGTACAATTTATGTTTGGTGTCGCCGCTGTAGCGTTTCGAGTGAACAAACTCGTAATATTTTTCCAACACAGGCAATACGGCGGTAAAACGGGATTTATCGCCGGTAATTTTGAAACTTTCTACTTCTGCCCAGCTAAACAGAGGTGGATTGATCAGGTTGGAACTGTTTTCATCGAAAGCGTCCTCGCCGGTAGTTTCATTGATAGTTCTTGAAATACTTCCGGATATCTTTTGGCGGCAATAAAAGTTATCCAACGACTGAATGCCCGGGAAAATGTGATGCGCATATTTACCGAACATAGTCATAAAAATAATGTCCCATTGGTAAATATTGCCGTCGAATGCCTCGTCATAGTAATTGGAAACGAAGGGCGAAGAGGCAACCGGAGTTTTGATATGAGCAAATCCCAATTCCCAGGCCTTGTCATACATGTTAATCCAACCCGGATTGCCGTCTAAAACCGGTTTTGGAAGTTTGCTTTTATTAGCGGAATAGGTTGGCACCGGTTCTGGAGTATACTCCTTTTTACTGAAATATATACCTCTGTCCGGAAGAACAATATCCGGTTTTTTGACCGTTACATGGTCGAA
>JAIRLY010000227.1 GCA_031259075.1 Dysgonamonadaceae bacterium
GGGTTTGATTTCCATTTCAGACAATTACACGATTTTGATTAACAAAAATTTCGTAGAGAATCAAAAATCAGTGTTCAATTTTTCGCAATTTGCAGGGAAACAAATCTTTCTGCCGTATGCGGAAGAATTGTATCCTGATTTGGGGAATATTGCAACGCATAGGAGGAAATTTGGATTTTAAAAATATAAAATATAAAATTATGTGGTCAGATAATGAAACAACAGAAGATTTTTTAGGGTTTAAAATACACGCAGATTTACTGCTTGATGTGATAAAAGACGAAACTGTTTTGCCTGTAACAATTGGCGTGTTTGGCGATTGGGGAAGTGGAAAATCCAGTATTCTTAAGATTATTCATGAAGAATTGAAGGGAAAAGATGATGATTCTTTGAAAGACGATACTCTTGTTTTATATTTCAATGGATGGGTTTTTGAAGGATATGATGATGCAAAAGCGGCACTGTTGGAATCCATCATAGAACAATTTGGAAAACACAAGCAACTGAAAAATAAAGTAAAAGATGAAACAATAAAACTTTTAAAGTCTGTAAATTGGATGCGGATATTGGGATTGAGTTTTAAAAAAGTGATTCTGCCAACTGTAGCAGCGTATTTTACTGGCGGACTTTCCTTAGTCCCATTTTTATTACAAGAATTTTCTCAATTTAATGCTAAAGACTTATCAGAAAAACTGACAAGTGATAATGCCGAAGATTTTTTGAAGGATATAATAAGAAAAAAAGGGGTTGATGAAACTTCTTTAGTCCGAGATTTTCGCAATGATTTCAAAACCATGATGGATAAGTCTAAAATTAAAAGACTTGTCGTTATGATTGATGATTTGGATAGGTGTACGCCTGACAGAATTATTGAGAATCTTGAAGCTGTTAAACTGTTCTTAAATGTTGATAAAACAGCATTTATAATCGGAGCGGACCCACGAATTGTTCGTAGAGCAATAGAATTTAGATATAAGACAGATGATATAAAGAACTCTATTGACTCTGACAGCAGAAATAAAAGAATTGTAAGTGATTATTTGGAAAAATTAATCCAAGTACCCTACAATCTTCCCAAATTATCTGACCGCGAAGTTGAGACATATATGACATTACTATTTTGTAAGAAAGAGATAGAACCAGAATCCTTCAACAAAATATTGGTCGAATTTTATAAGAATAGAACTAATCGTTATGGAGCCTTTGGGTTGGGGGATATTCAGGATATACTGTCTGATGGAGATAAAAATAAACTGAGTAAAAGCGTATCATTGATAGCTTCCTTATCCCCCATTATTACAGATGGCTTAAATGGAAATCCAAGACAAATAAAACGTTTTCTAAATACATTTACTTTGAGAAAAAGATTGGTAGATATTGCAAATATACCAAACTTTAGAATTGATATTTTAATTAAATTAATGGTTTTGGAATACTCGGAACTTGCTCTTTTTCAGAAAATATACGAATGGCAAGTATCACAAAATGGAGAACCAAAAGAATTAAATGAATTGGAAACATTGGTGCAAGAACATAAAAAAGAGGACATAAAAAAGAGATTTTCGTCAGACTGGGCTTCGGATAAACTAATAAAATGGTTAACTATTGAACCGAAATTATCTGGTACAGATTTACGAGATTATTTTTGGATTTCAAGAGACCAATTGGAAAAATCTATTAGTGGGTCTTCATTAATTCCTGTTCATATTCGTAATTTGTGTAAATCTCTTTTAGAAGCAGGTTCAGGAAGCATATTAACTAATACTATTGAAACAGAAGTAATTGGAAAATTGGATGAAAAAAACTTAGAAAACCTTTTATATCTGCTTGAAAAGGAATTATTAAAAGCACCTGAAAATGGTGATATACATAAGGTATTTATAGAGTTAATGTCTAAAAAAGTAAATTGTATTGACTCTTATAAAAGAATTATTCGACAAGTGGATAATACTAAAATTCCTTTTAGTTTACGTCATGATTTTAATTCTGCTGCGAAACAAAATCCGGATATAGAAAGTATATATCCAATTTTTAATCCCCAATCACAAATACGTAAAGCATTAAATTCTAAAACAAAATAAAGATGGGCACAACGCAACGAGTTTCTCCGGGTGTGAAAAATCAACCCAATTGGAAAGAATTAAATAATTCTGTTACCAATATAGCAAAAACAATTGAAAAAGAATCCGAATTAGAGCAGAATGAGGAACAAAAAAAGCCTGATATTGTGGCAAAAGAATACAAAAAGTTGATCGAAAAAAGAAACAACTATATAAAATCTGCTTTCAAAAATTTGATAAAAACGGGTGGTGGTTACTCTAATGTGAGCAAAGGAAAATCTTCTTCAATAGGAAGGGCTGGGCTAAAGACTTCAGGAAAAATAGTGAATTTCTTTTCTGGAGTTAGTTCTGATGGATTGCGACAGACTTTAGAGAAAATAGGTTTTGGAAGTCTCGAAGGTAAAACTGTAGAAAATATTATAGATTTTCTTATTGTATATTGCTCTGACACAACAACAGGTTTAGATGAGACTGCCGCAAACAAAGCTTCTTCTGAAGTTTTCAGAAAAATCGAAATGGAAGCTGAAAACGATTATGAAAAATTTGAACAACTTTTAAAGACCTATGCTGATGGAAATGGACTATCTAATTTGCTTTGCCTATTTTGGGGTAATTACATTTTTGAACACCTGTCTCAAAGATTTCAAGAAAAAATCAAACAACAGAAAGGAGAGTTTGTAAGTCGAGAAACTTTTAAGATTATAAAAGACGATATACTTAAAGGAGTCAACGCATTGAATGAAGATAGACCAGTTGTAAAAATTGACTGGAAAGGACAAGAAGGAAAAAATATAAGAGAATCAATATTTGAATCAATCATTAAAATTATTTGAGATGAAAATTAAAGTTGCAACCCCTATATATGATAGTTCTACAAAAACTGTAACAGTCAAGTTAAAATCAGAAGAAGCAAGCGCAACCATAAAAATTGGGTTTCAACCATTGATACCCTTTGCAAATAAAGTTTCTTCAGTAGTTGTTGATTTTTTTGTACTTTCGGCTTGTGCATATGGAATTGACAGGTTTATAGAACGAAAATCAAATTCTATTGATGGTTGGTCAAGAGAATTGACTGTAGAGTTGCCGGTATCAGATGCAAATAAATGGCTTGAGGCAAAGAATGAATGGGACTCTCTGTTATCATTTTTGACAGGAGATTATTGGAATGTCTGCTTTTATAAAACGAAGTTTGAGTATCCACAACGGGAATTACCGAAAAAATTAGATGATTCTTTTTCTCAAGTAAATTTGTTTTCAGGAGGACTTGATTCATTGATAGGAGCAATAGATTTTCTTGAAAATAAACCAAATGAAAGACTATTACTTACTTCTCATTACGACCAAGAATTGAGTGCGAAAACAGAGCAAAAAAAACTTTTACAAAAATTAGAAATGAAGTACAAAGGTCAATATGTGCATATTGATTCTGTAAATGTAACTTTGTCCGATTCAACGAAAGAGAAAGAAACCACTTTCAGAAGTCGCTCTATCCTTTTTATTGGAATTGCCTCACTTGTTGCTCAAACAAAATCAGTTCCTATAGTTGTACCTGAAAATGGTTCGGTTTCTTTGAACTATCCATTAAGTCCTTCTCGGCGTAGTGCCTGCAGTACCCGAACTACACACCCAACTTTTATTGCCAAACTTCGTGAATTGTGGAATAAAGTAGGTATTTCTACAAATATATCAAATCCGTATGAATTTTCTACTAAAGGAGAGATGGTATTAAATTGTAATAATATTGATTTTTTAAAAAGTATTATTGAAATTTCAAATTCTTGTGGAAAAAGAGGACACCGAGTGAATTGGGAAAATAAATCTGCTACACATTGTGGAATATGTATGCCCTGTACATATAGACGAGCAGCTTTGTTATCAATAAATGATAAAACAACGTATGGAAATACAATTAATAAAAAATACGCAGGTAGAAAAAAAATTGCACCTTTTCTATTAACTAGACAGGGACAGGATATAGGAGCTTGTCTTGAATTTCTTAAAACAGAATTAACAAGAGAAGATATAAAAGATGAATTACTGGTTGGTGGGGTAACAGACCTGTCAAAAATAAATAACTATGTTGATGTTGTTTTAAGGACGAGAGCAGAATTGGTAAGATATATTATTAAATTTGGAGATGATACCACTAAGAAAAAAGCAGGCTTATTATGATTGACGTACATTGTCACTTTGATATGGCTCAAAGTCCTGAAATGTATATAGCGGATAATGAGAAGAGGAAAATTATTACTGTCGGAATGACTAATCTTCCGAGCCATTTTGCTATGGGAATTGACCACATAAG
>JAIRLY010000260.1 GCA_031259075.1 Dysgonamonadaceae bacterium
AATCTGTGGGCGGCGGATAATTCGCCGACAAGGAGATTTTTTATGAACGGACAAACAACAATCAAAGAGTTTCTTGCGGAATGGTTAGAGAGGAGCATTCGCAATAACGACCGAAAGACCACTTACGCCGTCTATCGGGGGCACGTCGCAAACCACATCAACGACGCGTTAGGCGACACAAAGCTTTGCGACCTCGGCAAGGAACAGGTACAAAACCTTATCCGAAAATTACGGGATGAGAAAGGGCTTTGCGGAAAGTCGGTGCGGTCAATCATTCAGATGCTTAAAACCGCACTGAACCAGGCGGCGGTATACGGCTACATCTTGCAGAACCCCTGCGACAAACTGCGGTTGCCGAAAGACGATTCGGCAGTGGTTGAAGTCTTTACGACGGACGAGCAACGGTTAATTGAAACGGCAATAGCGCAAACCGACGACAGCCGAGATTACGGCGTGCTGATTATGCTTTACGCCGGGCTTCGCATAGGCGAGATGTCTGGGCTGAAATGGAAAAACTACGACCCCGTCAAAAGAACGATTACGGTCGCAACTTCACTGAAACGGGTTCTGAATTACGATGAAACGATGCCTAAAACATCTGTAGTTGAGGACGAACCGAAAACGGCTAAGTCCCGCAGAACGATACCCGTGCCGGACTTTCTGTGCGGTGTCTTGAACAAGTTAAGAGCCGACAGCAACAGCGAATATGTCGTATCGATGGGAAACGGCAAGTACGTAGAGCCGAGAACCTTTCACTTCATATATAAGCGATTGTTGAAACGCGCCGGGGTTACTTATAAGCGACCGCACACGAACCGACATGTTTTTGCGACAAGAGCGTTGGAGATAGGTATAGACCTAAAGACGGTTTCGGAACTGATGGGGCATACCGACTGCATGATTACCGCAAACCGATATACGCACTCACTCGACGAGCAAAAGCGACAGGCGGCCAACAAACTAAATATGTTCTTTGAAACAAATAAATCGCCCCTTTCTTAGGAGCGATTTTTCCTTTAGATAGGTACTAAGAGAAAGTATTCTTATAGTATATCAAACTTCGTCAAAAAAAGCAATCAAAATTATTGCCGTTTTTTACTTTTTGGCTACCCAAAAGCCCGTTTTTGTTAGGCATCGTGGTGTCCCCAAGCCTTTTCATCCGTTCGACCCTATCATTGTATTCCTGAACCAAAGCCTTGTAAAGTCCGCTAATCGATTTTTGCCGATTTATGGGCTTTTTTGTGTGTAGGTTTTTCCTTTAGTACCTATCTAAAGGAAAGTATACGGTTGGTTCGGCAACGAATGAACTGCCCCAAATGCACCTATTGCGAAGCCCAATGCTGCTGTGTCACATGGGCGGAAGATAGGGAACACTTCCCCTTTTGCCAACGCAGTTCAAGCGACTGTGGTGGCGAAGCTATATATTTTGGAAAGAGGACGATGAAAAACTGGTATGTACTGCATTGCGCCCATGGGCGAGAAAAGTCGGTCAGGGACAAACTGAACAAACGCTTTGAGGGCGAGGCTTTTAACGCGTTCGTTCCTGCGAAAGAAAAGTGGTTTCTCGGCGTCGACAGTACGCAAAAGAAAGTCAAGAAGCTCGAACAGGTTTTGTTATTTTCATCCTATGTATTTATCGACACGGACTGGAACGGACGAGAATTGTTATGTAATCTCAAAGACTTTCTTGCCAACAGTAACGATGCCTATCGAATATTATCTTACGGCAAGACCACGGGAAGTGAAAGCGATTCACCTGAAGCGATTGAACGCATAAAGAGTAGCATGACTATGAGGAAAGCGGAACGGGCGAACTGGGAGTGGCTACTTGGAGGCAGAGAACTTGTTGAGAACTCAATCGGGACAATAGACATAGGTAACCAAATACATATCGAATCCGGACCGCTGAAAGGACAAGAGGGCAGAATTGTCAGACTTGACCGACATAAGCGAAAGGCAGAGATTGTACTTGACATTATAGGCGGCGGCGTGCAGGTGACTGTGCCGGTGGAGATAACATCAAAAGTTATCATAGTAGGGGAAATAGATGTATAATAGGTATATAAAAATGGAGGTGCCCTATGGCAGAAAACATTATTGACAAATTCGCAAAGGTGAACGTCCTTAGACATTCATTAGCTCACATTCTTGCATATGCGGTGCGAGAATTATACAAGGACGTTTCCTTTGGTTATGGTCCAGCTGTTGAAAATGGATTTTATTACGACTTTAAGTTGCCATCAAATCTTGAGGAAAGCGACTTGTTGCTCATTCAAGAGAAAATGAATGAGATAATATCCAAAAAACTTGAGTTTTCACAAAAAGAAGTGCCGATAGCAAAAGCAAAAAAACTTTTTGCACAGCAATCATTTAAATTGGAAACAATTGATGCTCTTGCTTCGGATAAAAGCATCCAAACAGTTAGTGTATATTCGGTCGGAGATTTTATTGACCTTTGTGTTGGTCCGCATGTTAAGAATACAAAAGAAATTAAAGCAGGGTCATTCAGATTATTGCGTGTTTCTGGTGCATATTGGAAAGGCGATGCAGATAACGAAATGTTGCAGCGGATATTTGGAATTGCATTTGAAACAAAGCAGGAATTGGAAACTTACGAACAAAAACTATCTGAGATTTCTAAAAGAGACCACCGAGTCTTGGGGAAAGAACTAGATCTGTTTTCGTTGGACAGGGATATAGGTCTTGGTCTACCGCTATTTCACCCTAAGGGAGCAATTGTTCGGTTTTTGCTCCAGAATTTTAGTCAACAAGCGCACATGATGAACTGATATCAATGGGTATATACTCCGCATATCGGTCGTGGGCAATTATGGGAAACCTCAGGACATTTAATGTTTTATCGTGAGTCGATGTACAAGCCCATTGATGTTGATGGAGAAGATTATTACCTCAAACCAATGAGTTGTCCGTTTCATATCGCGGTCTACAAAAATGCGAAGAAGTCTTATAGGGATTTACCGTTACGATACACGGAGTATGCGCAAGTATATAGGTATGAATTATCCGGTGCTTTGCAAGGATTAACTAGGGTTCGAGGATTTACTCAGGATGATGCCCATATAATTTGCACAAAGGAACAAGTACACGCAGAAGTTGTTAAGTGCTTAAAATTCTCGCTGTACATATTAAAATCCTTTGGGTTAAATGATTTTAAAGCCTACATCGCGACAAAGCCGCCCAAAAAGAGTATTGGAGACGATGAACTGTGGAATGTTGCCATTGCAGACTTAATAGAGGCGGTAAAAGAATGCGGACTTGAGTATGATATGGATGAAGGCGGCGGTGCGTTTTATGGGCCAAAAATTGACCTAAAAATAAATGATGTTTTAGGGCGCGAGTGGCAATGTAGCACAATTCAATTTGATTTTAATTTGCCGGAAAGATTCAAGTTGACATATGTTGGTGCAGATGGTCAGGAACACACGCCGTATATGGTACATCGTGCGCTGTTTGGGAGCATTGAAAGATTTTTTGCTCTACTAGTCGAGCATTATGCCGGGGCGTTTCCTCTGTGGCTTGCTCCAGTACAGATAGGTATCGTTTCAATTTCCGATGTTAAACATGGTGCGTATTGTAAAGCATTGAGTAAACAACTGATTAATTTAGGCTTTCGAGTAGAAGTTAATAACGATAATGAAAAACTCAGTGCAAAGATTCGCAAACTGGAAATAGAAAAGGTTCCGATGATATTTATTGTTGGTGATAACGAAATGAGCAATAATACCGTTTCTGTACGCGCCAGAGGATTGGGAGATTGGGGGCAAGTGTCTATTGAGGAGTTTGTTAAAAAGGTTGAACCAATATTGGCGATGGGGGTTCCAAAATATCAGGGCTTAGATGATTAATCTGACTAGCAAGGGATCAACCTTGCTAGTTTTTGCTGTTATGGCTCAGTTGGCAGAGCACGTCCTTGGTAAGGACGAGGTCCCGGGTCCGAATCCCGGTAACAGCTCCACTTGCTGGTGTAGCTCAGTCGGTAGAGCAGCTGATTCGTAATCAGCAGGTCGGCAGTTCAAATCTGCCCACCAGCTCCAAAAACAACAAAGGGAATTAAATTGAAGTTTATCGAATATTTAGAAATTAAAAAGACAGATATTCATTTAGTGCCGGGGAATCATACCTTAGCATTGGTGGAAAATCTATCCGATCTGTTAAAGCAGAGAACGACTATTTGGCGGACAGAGCAAGGAGCCGGATATGGGGCATTTGCTAACAGTATTTTATCTTTATCCGTTCCGACGGTATTCGTTACAGCCGGTCCCGGAATTACAAATATTGTTACTGCCGTTGCACAAGCATATAATGAAAAATTGCCAATGATCGTAATTGGGGTCAATAATTGGCTAAATACATTGGATAAAAGAATAGGGACGATACATGAACTAGGAAGAACAAATTACTTATTTGAGCCGATATCACTTCAGACAATCTCTGTTTCAAGTGCGGAGCAATTTTGTCTAATTATTGACGAGTGTTATTCAAAAGCGAAACTTATAGGAAAGCCTATTTATATAGATATTCCAAGCGATGTGCTTGATCAGATTGTTAATTTTGACTATGAGTACACTAACAGCAACTATTCAATATGCTTTGCAGGTGAGGATGTGCTTGAGAAATGTGCGGATGCACTATTAAAGGCTAAGCATCCTGTGTTGCTATGTGGGATAGGGGCTGTTCAGGTCAATTGTATTAACGTAATTGAAAGCATTAGCAATTCTCTCGAAATACCAATAGTTTCAACTTTGAACGCTGTTAGCTTTTTTGATTCTAAGAATCATATTGGCACATTATGGGATAGGATTTTTTCAAGAAGTGAATTTGGAAAGCAATCTGATTATATTTTAGCCATTGGATGTGATATGGGTGCATTAGATACAGCAAATGGTGCTTTACACATCAATGATGGGCTTATTATATCAACAGAAAAGGTATTATTACCCCATTACAACAATATTTCTGTCATTTGCGACCTTTCAAACTTCCTTCTACGTCTTTATGAAAAAACAAAAAATCATGATAAGCGCAATAATAGTTGGGTTAATATATTAAAAGATGAGAGAAAAAAGCAATTGAATAAGTTTCAGGAGCAAATGAATTGCTCCACACTTATATGGAATATTCAACATAGTTACCCCAAAGAAACATTCTTTTGTGTTGACGTGTGTTTGGAAGGTTTTGCTTTTATTCATTTCTGGGATCAATTCCACGGCGCAAAGATGTTTGCGAGTCATACATATGTCAATTTGGGAAGTTCCCTGCCGGTGGCAGTAGGGGCATCTCGTTTACGCAGAAAAACAGTTTGTATTATTGGTGACGGAGGATTAGCATATTGTGGTTTTGAATTGCTTACGGCACTAAAATATAATTGTGCAAACATTGGGCTAATCGTGTTTAATAATGGGGAATTCGGAACTATTGCTGAAAGTGCGAAAATTGATAAGAAAATATATGAGTTAGAATCACCTAACTATGCTATGTTTGCCCAATCTATTGGGTTTAAGTACTACAGTAGTGTAGGAGCAGATATTAAAGAGGTCATTGAAGTGGCTGAAAACAATGGCGGAGGCTATTTACTTGAGGTTGTTCGAGATGAAAAAACCCCTTTATTTAACTTGCGTGACTGGAGATATTAACCGTGAATAAAATTTTCATCTTTTTTAAGCAATACGATGAATTAGTGACACAGGTTATACAACATTTAAGTTCTATTGGGAATATCAAAGAAGTGAGTGTATTAAAAGTAACTGAAATTAAACAGGGAGATTTTCAGTGGGGGATAATTTTATCGGCTTGTTTCGTCAATGATAATGCTTGCGTTGAAGAAACTGTTCGAAAAATCGAATCAAAACTACAATCCATTTCTAATTTGACAAACAACTATGCATTGCTGTATGCAGGTGAACGCAAAAATGGAATAGAACCACCCTATGGTTATTTCATTTTATCGTTGTACAAGTGGTGTTCATTGCCAGAACAACAACGCTCGCTAGCTTTTGATGAACATTTTGAACTTGAAAAGGCACAAGATAGTTATAATTCTTTTGCTTTTAATACGGTAATTATGAAACAGGGTTTAGACGCTGATTTTGTATTTGAAAGTTATTCTGAAGAGTCGACCCAAGTATTACAACTTTATTCGGATAAAACGGAGTGGCTAACCAAAATGAGAAAGCATTCTGAAGGCTTTCTTAATACAAATACGCGGCAATTGCTCATTGGTAAATATGATAAACAACGCTAATTATATTTCTAGCCATGAAAACAATATTAAGATAGTTGCAAGCCTAATACTTGATGCTGTTGACAATGGAGGCACCGTTTTTACTTGTGGTAATGGAGGAAGTGCGGCCACAGCCGCACATTTTACTTGCGAACTAATGGTAAAGATGGAAAAAATAAGAAGACCTATTGCATCAGTTTGTTTAAATGCCGATGTAATAACCATGACTGCTATAGGAAATGATTTTGGTTTTGATAAAGTATTCTCGCGGCAAATTGAGGGGCTTATGTGTAACAAAGATTTGCTGATATGTTTTTCTACGAGCGGTGAATCAAAAAACATAATCGAGGCTCTTGAATTAGCAAAAGCGAGTGCTTTTTATACTATTCTTTTCACGGGAAATAGAGACAGTATTGCTGATATAACTATCCGCGTTGAATCGACAAATGTTCAATTCATTCAAGAAGCTCACGATGTTTTGATGCATAAAATTGTTGAACAGATTGAAGAAAGGATCAACTAATAATGGGCTTTGAAAATGTTCCAACAACAAACTTTGACTTCGCAGTGCTAAGAGGAAAAATATTGTCCGCCATTGAAATGTATAAGGATAAGGATGCTGCCGGTGTCTTGAAGACCGCAGTGTTAGCATCTGGAAATCATAATTTCGAGAGTCGTGCGGGCTTAAATGCTGTAAGTTTTTCCACAACTGAATTGGTTACAGCACACAACTTAGATGGTGTTGCGATTTTGGAGTATTTGCAATATAGGTATAATTTTAAGCACTATCCACTAAATCATATAGTCTCAGAATTTCCTACAGTATTGGCCATCGAGGTTTCTTCTCTATGTAATCTGAAATGTAGAATGTGTTTCCAAAGCAGCGATACATTTGCAAGTAGAGTTTCGCGTGGATTAATGAGTTTCGAATTGTTCTGCAAAATAATAGATGAAGCCAAGATTTATGGATTGAAGTCAATTGTTATAGCAAGTAGAGGCGAACCACTGTTAAATCCAGAACTTCCAAAAATGATTGCGTATGCAAAAGCTAATGGAATACTTGATGTAAAACTAAATACCAATGCTTTGCTTTTAACAGACAAAATCGCCGAAGCATTGTTGCGTTCGGGAGTAGATACCATAGTGTTTTCAGTAGATTCAACGGATGCTGAGTTGTATCGCGCCATAAGGGGTGCTGATATAGAATTAGCGAAAGAGAACATAATTCGATTCTCAAAAATGAGAAAAGAAATATTCTCTAATACTGTGATCAATATGCGCATTGCTATAGTTGTTTTAAAAGAATTTGCAACGGCACAACGGGCTAAATTAAAAGATGATATTAATTATTGGAATCAATTCGTTGGTCAAGTTTCAGTGAAAGATGAGAATGATTTTATAGGTGTATATGATGGAGAACTTTCGCACTGCTTTCCTACGTGTAGTTTATTGTGGGAGAGGCTTTATGTGTGGCATGATGGAATCATCAACCCATGTGATATAGATTTTATCAGTGAGCTGAGTTTGGGTAATGTTAAAGATGTCCCAATTCATGAACTTTGGCATGGCGAAAAGATGGAAAAACTGCGTGAATGCCATCTTGGGAAAAAAACGGATACCCCTTGTCCGTGTAGAAATTGCTGTGGGTACTAAAGTATTGATAGCGTGTCGAGACCCTGGACCATGTAACGCCATGTTTGCACTCATTAGAGAATATATGGATAATTATGAGTTTTACGTGATCTTGTCTGGAAGTGCAATGCAATACGCTGAATCATTCAAAAAAGACTTATATAATGTACGGTGGTTTTATCCTTCGAATGCCTATGACGAAGGATTTGTAGAACATTCAGAAAAGATATTGCCTTTCTGTACGACCAAAGTCACTGACGAACAATATGAGTTGCTGTATAAGACACTTAAAAGTTTCGCCGTTAAGATTAACCCTAGCATAATCATACGAGGAACCCCATGTTTTGAGTTGGGTGTAGAAGAATTGTTACCGCGTGTCTCAAAAGATATCGGTGTTGAGTGTTATTGTTACCAAGAATGCTACGGTGTGGGCAATTGCTTAAACGATAATGAAGATAAAATTGCTTGTATTGGGGTAAATAATGTAGGCGTAATAGATTTTTATGCTAAAACAATACTCTTAAAAGCCGGTTTTGCAAAAGACATTGTTATAGTAGGAGACATAACTTATTGGCGCTATAAGCATTTAGAAAGCTTTTCAGCTAGGAGGAAAAGAATAAGAAAAACACTTGGTGTTGGCGATGATTTTGTAATACTTTATTGTATGTTGGCAGTGAATGATTCGGAAAATGAAGTACGACATTTCATGGATGTCGCTAGTTCAATTGCTGTGCTGCATAAGAGAAATACTAATGTTAAGTTCTTTGTTAAGTTTCACCCGAGAAACAATGATAAGGAAAAAGCGTTAGTAAGAAGTAGCAATACCGATTTTATTGAGTTTGAATATTCGGCAGACGATGCTTGTTGCTTTGCAGATGTTATTATCTCCGCATGCTCATCAATTAATGGAGATGCGTTAGCTTACTATAGTGCTTTTGAAAATGAGCAATGTATGTTGAAAAGCATATATACGAAAGGCGAATGGGAACACAATTTGGTGGTGCAACACATGCATTGTGCTGAGTGGCAAAAATACCGAATTAAAGATGGTCACGTTTTTTGTGACATCGGAGATGATCTAACTTTTCTTTTGGAATCCATATTATCATCTGACCTAACGCAACCCAAAACAGTCCTTTTTGTTCCTAAAAAACCTCTATGTTTAGAAAATCTATTTAATGGTGAATTTTTATGAGAATCAAAGATGTATTAAATTCAATAGAAACTACTGCGTGCTATTTTATTGCAGAGATTGGAATAAACCACGATGGAGATATTTCGATTGCAAAGCAAATGATAGATCAGGCGGTGATCTCCGGTGCAAATGCTGTTAAGTTTCAAAAAAGAGATATTAATGTGGTTTATTCACAAGAATACCTGAATGAACCACGCCAAAGTGTCTATGGAAACACTCAACGTGCTCTAAAAGAGGGTCTTGAGTTTGACCTAGAGCAATATAGATGCCTAATGGATTATGCACACGCACGTAACATTGATTTCATTGCGTCTGCATGGGATGAAGTTTCAGCGCAAGAAATGGCGGATATAAACATAGACTGCATCAAAATCGCAGCCCCCTGTTTAACAGACATCAAATTATTGCATAAGATTAATAGTTTTGGCATTCCTTGTATAGTATCATTTGGCATGTGCGATATTGATCAAGCATTGGCTGCATACGCAAGGCTTGATCGGATAAAAAAGATAGTATTGCATTGTGTATCAAGTTATCCGGCTGGTGATAATGATGAAAGTGTCACAAAACGTGTCACAAAACGTTTATCAATTTGTACCTTTGCAAAATTTTAACACGAATAGCGATATAGATTGGTCTCTAGCGAATTCTGAATTGGATGCACAATTCTACAAAAAATATAATTTGACAGAGGATGAAATAGAAACAATAGAAAGGTCAATTGCTAGGTTAAAAGAAGATCATTAAAAAGATTACTTAAAGTAACGCTAAAGATCAAATGTTCTTAGAATATACAAAATTACATTGAATGATTGTCAAACGCAAACATTTAAGT
>JAIRLY010000328.1 GCA_031259075.1 Dysgonamonadaceae bacterium
TCAAGAGTATGGCGTATCCTTATCGGGGTCATTGTTGTAATCGGCATTCACTGAGAATGACTTTGATTTGTGGTATCATAAACTATGACAGGCGGGTTTAGAGGGTTATCAAACAAGTCGAATAAACTTCTGGTTTTTTCATCGGGTTGTCTGGTGAACAACGTTTTTCGTCCACGATCCAATGATAACAGACTCAAGATGAGGATCCCGCTGGCCAAGCACGGTGTATTGTCTGTTCAAGATATTTTCCGCTGTTCAAGCAAGGAGTGACTAACGTTATTTTAGGATAATCTTTCCCCGTTATCATGACGACCTAATCACCCGCCTGTACCTTTGTGAATGTCTGCCGCACGTCTTCTCTGCCTGAGGATTTTGGGCTGTCATATATCGGAGAAACCGGCGGATTTTGTACCAAGAGCAACGCCTGCGCAACAAACTGAAGATACGCTATCCCCTGTTCGCTGATCAACGGATACGTTTGCGCAACATATTCAACCTTCTTCCATTCCGGTACCATCAATAATTCCTCCTAAGAAATAACATATATTCATCATAGAAATCTTGTCAAGTAACCGCAGCGCCATCTTATATTGTACGAACTGAGAAACAGGCGGAAGATAACGGCAATGGCAGCAACAATCACGATACGCACCGCTTTTTGTGACAACAAAGACAGCATGAGAAGGGTATAACACGACTGGAAACATCGTTATGCGAAAATCTGAGATCTGTGCATAACCCATGCTTCCTTTATAAAAACGTGAATACTATATGTGAATAATCAAAGGTAACATTGATGAAGTCTTTGTCCGGTTTAAAAACGATTGGAGTATTTTCTATTTTTTTACAATCTCCAAACGACAGGAAGCCATAGTCTATTATATTATAATCATCGCTTACATACTTTTCGTGGCTAACTGTTATTGTTTTTCCGTCATCGTTATTGGTTATATTTAAGCGCTTGTTTTTTTGAAAGTAAGAGAATGAATACCCCTCAAAATCAAATTCGATTTTCTGTTTTATTTCCCCAAGTGTTTCGGCAGGGACAGTTTTATCAAAATTTAATTTCGGCTCTTCTCCACCTCTGGAAATATAACTTGATTCTTGATTAATGATAAATTTATAAAGATCAGGCCAGTTATTAAATTCAATAAACTCATCAAATACCTTGTCTCCGATACCGTATTCCTGTCTCTTATTCCGTGCTTCCCGATATCTTTCATCAGTCCATTTTTCATTGCCGGCATTGAATTTCGCCTGCAACTCTTTTGCATGGATCCACCTTTCCACACATAATTGCTTGTTTTCTTTGTCAGAGAACCGATTCATCGCGCACTCATAAAATTTAAGACTATCTATTCTTCTTCCTGCTTTTTCTATTGCCGTTCCCGCATCGAGTATCAGAGAATGTGGCACATTATTGAAATTTTCTATAATTTCCTTTTTCAAATAATCAGAAATGCTTTTTTGGATAGACGGTTGCTGTTTGGGAAGAGTTTTTGTCCTCGCAATTGCTGCCGCAATGTAAACCGCTTTTATTTCATTGTTTCTTGCTTCTGAAATAATATTTAATACCTGTTTCCAGTTTTCATCGGCAATTTGGGCCATTTTATAACAAAGTGTTATTACTTTTTTATCCTGACTGGAAATATGTTCGGCACATTCTTTTAATGTGGTTTTAAAATATTCCGCTTTGTTAAAATTGACTATATGCCTGAATGCGTCTTCGGAATGGTTGACCATAAAAAGGGAGTTGACGGCAATCATTAAATTCTCATCGGTTAATTCCCCATTAAATTTGGAAAATTCATCCACAATTTTTTCATACTCTTTTGATTCGTATAAGAATTCTATATTCTCCGGGAAATCCTTTATCTGCATTTCGGCGATTTTATAGCTTTTCTCGTTACGATTAGATGATTTATCCCAATAATCAAGTGCCGTTTTGTACTCTTTTAATGCGAAGGCCAATTCAGCCAGTTTTTCGGTGGAAATATCCCCAATTTTCTTGTCGTGGACTGATACAAACACCTCTAAAAATTTTTTAACAGAAAATCCCTTTTTTATGATAATATCAACAATTTTGTTTATGGAATTACTGAAAATTTCGTAAAATAATTTGATGGGATACCAATCTTCTTCAATTAAGTTCTTTTGCGGATCCTCTTTTTTCAATTTTGATATAAATTCAACAAAATTGGAAATAGCTGACTGATCAGCATCTACAACGGCAGACGCAAGGACATAGTAGAAAGTCTGCCCAGATTTCTCATCCGCCGTTTCGACAATTTTCTTAAAACCGATAAAATCATCGGGGTTAAATTTATTTCCAAGCCAATATGCGTTCACGGCATAATCAATCCAGCCACCTTTGCAGAATTGGTCTCCAGCAGCGATGTAATTATTGTTGAATATATCGGCAACTCCTTCGCATTTTGCCGCCAATTGGCCACGGCTAAGACTTGTATAAATACGGGACGCTTGACGGAGAAGGAATGAGTTTTTTGAGACAAGCCCATTCTCCATGAATTGTTTAGCAATATCCTCTTGGTTTATCTGTTCGTTATCGGAAAAATCTTTTTCCGTTCCTTCAAAATAGGTATCTAAATTATCAGACGACCAATTTTCTTGACTTTTATTTATATTTGACAAATAAGTATCTATTAATTTATCGTCTTTGGTTACCTGCCATAAGTTCTTGACACCATCATCGGTATCAGCGATATACAGCTTCTTCTTAGCCCTGCTTATGGCCACGTACGTTTTATTTATGTGATATTCCAACGGAAGACGCTGGGCGGCATCTTCATTTTCTGGAGGATTTAACAACCTGCCTATTCCATCATAGCCGCCAAATTTCCATACGACTACCCTGTTAAATTCCAAACCCTTCGAAAGGTTTGCGCTTAATACCGGAATGTCGGGCGTATCGTTCTCAATCTTGATATTTTTACAAAGAATAGGATCATTTCTTATCCATGAAATTTCTTCTCCTTCATTGCACGGTATGATAAAAACAGTGTCGGTTTTTTGCCTAATTCCCTCCCAGAAAGGCGCGGCATTCGGTTCAAATCTTGCCACAGTGGAACTACTGCCATCATTTTCCCATGGTTCCTGTGGCAACAGGCCGAGTATGTCAAATCTTTGAGCACGGAAAAGTTGCAGCGCGTTACAAAATTTGACGATTGACGGGAAAGAACGATAGTTGTTTTTGAGTTCCCGAAAATTTAGTTTTGTCTGTTTTTTGGTGTCTGGGTAGACAGAAAGAATAAATTTTTCGGTAAATAAGGCAGTAAGGGCATCCCAACGGAACCCTGTTGGGTTAAGGGTTTGCAACTCGTCACCCGCGAAAGCAAAGGGTATTTTTGAAATATATTGGACCGGTAAATCCCGATCGGAAAAAATAGAAAGACGGTAAATCACTTCCATTTCAATACGGGTAAAATCCTGCGCTTCATCACAAAATATTCCTGAAAATCCCGGTTTTGCCAAATCTAATTCGATAATATATCTCACCAAATCCTGGTCATCCCACATGTTTTTTTCTTTCTTGAAATTATGATACCATTCCCAAACAACCTTATATACTTTTGTATAGATTTCTTTGCTTACCGTTTTTTGATCTTTTTCCAGCGAATCGTAATCGTCCATATCAAGGTAATCTTCCGGATCGATTCCTTCTATATAGGTGCGAATGATATGCCAGCTTAAATCGGGCGGGTATTCTTTTATTGCCGTTTTATCGGTCTTGAATTTTTCGTTCCAAAGAACTGTAAAAACTGAATAATTCACATAGCTGTGAGATAAAAATTTGTCTTTTTCGTTCACGAGCGATAGGAGATAGCTTTGCAATTCTTTGAATAACGGATCTAACTTCTGCTTTAAATTATTTTTGTCAAAATTATCGCTGATTTCAATAAAATTGCTGTTTTTTTTAAGCAGACCAAATACAAACTTCCCTGCCTGTTCCAGCAATTTTTTGTTATAGGTAAAGTAAACTGGAGGCAGTACCGAGCCTTTATATGACAAATACCTGGAGAAATATTCCACAAATAAATATTGAAGGATAGTTGATTTTCCACTCCCGGCCCTACCTTTTATAAACAGGGGAAATGCTTTTTCTCCAGAAATGGATGTCAAAACTTCTATTTCTTCGTTGGAAAGCGTAAAATTGCTTTGCTCATCTTTTTCTATATCATACCACAAATCCTCATCAAGGATCAGATATTGGGGATAAGACCTTCTGGCCAATCTTGAAATCTCAGTGTTTTTCCGTCTTTTGTTCCAATTCTCAATAATTTCATTTGTATTTGTATTTTCGTCTTGGGCATTATGCAAATCCGCAAGAAAGATAAATTTTTCGTCTGGAACCTGAAAGCATATTATTTTCAAATCTGGTTGTCCTTCAATCTCAACACAATATTTATCAGGATAGTTGCCAGTTATTAAATGTTCAACAGTATCATGTATTCTGTTTTTTTGATTTACAAAAGGTTCTTGGTTGAATGCAGTAATCCACTCTTTTGATTCATATATCAATTCCTCGTTTTTATATTCATATCGAGAATTCGAGGCGTACAGGAAAGCCACTTCATCATCTGAAAGGTTTTTTTTCTTTGTATGCTGTCCTGACGCTGTCTTTTCGGATACTGATTGTTTAATCGCATCAGTATTAGCGGCTCTACGAAGATATTTTTCACCGTTTTTTTGGGGATTGTCATTAAAATTTTCATAATCCGCACCGCCCCTGATAAGAACACTCAAGAATATCATCACCGCATAATCTTGATCACGTACCTTTATTATCTCTTTTACCGCTAGAAGACGGCCTTGAACAGAACCGAATTTTTTCTTTACATAAAAAGAAGCTGGAAACGGCTGAAACATAGAGATGCTTTGCTTCGTTTCGACATCTCTCTCCAAGGTTTTCAGGGCCAGAAGAAAATTGTGTGTGTTTGCCTCTTTTTCACATTCTTTGGTAATATAAACGATGTAATCCATAATACCACTTACTCCTTTTTTAAACGTTGTACTGACGGAACATAATTGTGTCAAGGCCCCCGCAGTGGGACATATCAATAACCGGCGAAAATGTTACCCCCAACAGCCAAAATTCACGGGGGATTATGTCACCCCCTCCCTCTCAGGCGACCGCCGAACCCGGCCCCTTTCCGTCCGAGAAATAGTATTTCCGGAGAAGCGGTTTCGTTACGTCCGGCAAATGCGCGCCTTTTCGCCGACGGCCTGTCCGTAACGATTTGGAACGTGAAGTTCCGCAACGGGAAGCAGCCGCAGTTGCCGACAGCGCGCTCGTGGCGGATAGCGTGTCAATGCCGTCTTTCCCACCCATGGAAACAAACGCGCTTTCATCGGCTTCCGGTTCGACAGCGAATTTGGCGTTGTATTCGGCTATGAAGGCTCCAAGCGCGGAGGAGCGCCTGCTCCGCGCGGGTAATACCGTTGAGAGAGAACCAGACCGGCAGCCTGTCCTACAAAGTTCCCCGCAGACGCTCTATCCGGCCTTTGGCCTGCGGCGTACGGGCGGAAATGAGCCATATGTCCGGCTTGTCGGCTATAGCGCCGAACCGGGTTTTGGTGAGTGTTTTCCCCGCCAGTTGTTCCAATCCCGGCTTTGCCGGCGTATAATTCCAGCGGAATGCCGTAAAGGGCAAGGGTCTGCCCTACCGTTTATACACAAGTATGATATAGTAAAAGGGACATAAAACCCATCGGGAGGGAAATTATGGAAACAATGGATATGAACGGGCGCTTACCGGACAAGCGGCTGGGAAAAAGGGGGCTAAACCGCTCCGGTTTATATGCGGGAAGGCGCGGATAGTCATGCAAAAGGCGGACAAATGGAGCGAACAGGTGTCGTTTTACCGGTTTTTC
>JAIRLY010000341.1 GCA_031259075.1 Dysgonamonadaceae bacterium
GATGACTGGGTGCCTCCTCTCCGCCATTTTGTGCTTCCGGGTGGTTGCCGGAGCAATTCTTTGGCGCATGTTTGCCGAACAGTTTGCCGGAGAGCCGAACGTTGCATGTATAAAGTCAACAAGAAAGGTGGAGGATTAGATCCGGTAATTTTGAAATACATCAATCGTTTGTCTGATTTTTTCTTTCTTTTCGCTCGAAAACAGAATAATATAAACAATATCGAAGAAATTATTTGGGAGACCCCTTGTTTATAGCATATATTTTTATATTTTTGCGGAAAATTTGAAAGTCATTGCCAAAAGTTAGGAAATTATGTATTGGACATTAGAATTAGCGTCAAAACTGGAAGATGCACCTTGGCCTGCATCTAAAGATGAATTGATTGACTTTGCATTGCGCTCGGGGGCCCCCTTGGAAGTGATTGAAAACCTTCAGGAGATGGAAGATGAGGGCGAAATATACGAAAGTATTGAAGATATATGGCCGGATTATCCGAGCAAAGAAGATTTCTTTTTCAACGAAGAAGAGTATTAACTGCAAAAAGCAAAATCTGCAAGAAGTGATTACTATGCTTTTGGATATTCCAAAAATAAAATGATAATCCAAAAACACACTTATTTGCCGGAAAATTTATACAAAAAATCATTGTTGATTTTGACGAATCATTGAAGGGGTGACTTGAAATCACCCCTTCAACATGCTTCAGAACGTTTGTGCAGCTAAGCGTTTGTAACCGTTCAGCCGCCATTGGGCATTTTCTTCGGTTATCTTGAACAATTCGGTCGCTTCTTCCGGGAACTGTTTCAGCAAGGAGGCAAAACGCACTTCGCCTTTCAGGAAATCCTGGAACTTCGTCCAGTCCGGTTCTTTGGAATCCAACTGGAACGGATTTTTGCCTTCGGCTTCCAAACGAGGGTCGTAACGCCACAAGTGCCAGTATCCACATGCTACTGCCGCTTTCTGTTCGGCTTGCGCGTGTCCCATGCCCAATTTCAAACCGTGGGCGATACAGGGAGAATAAGCGATGAGGATAGACGGTCCGTCGTAGGCTTCCGCTTCGCGAATTGCTTTTAAGGTCTGTGCTTGATTAGCTCCCATCGCTATCTGGGCGACATAGACATAACCGTAGGTCGTGGCAATCATACCCAAATCTTTCTTGCGTATCCGCTTGCCGGCGGCGGCAAATTTGGCGACAGCGCCTACTGGAGTGGATTTGGACGATTGTCCGCCCGTGTTGGAATATACTTCGGTATCAACGACCAGGATATTGATGTTCTGTCCGGAAGCGATCACATGGTCTAATCCGCCAAAACCGATGTCGTAAGCCCAGCCGTCGCCGCCGATAATCCATTGCGAACGCTTCATGAAGTAATGCTTCAATTCCAGAAGCTCTTTGCAGAGCGTACAAGCAGGGCAGTTACAAGTAGTTGAACCTGATTCCTTTATATTTTTTACGAGTGCAAGCGTTTCGGCATGTTCTGCACCCGCTTTTTCCAAATAACCGATTACATCATCTAATGTTTTGATATTCGGATTGTTACTACAACTTGTTTCGACAAAATGTTGCACCAACTCATCTATTGTTGCGATGCCCCATTCGAGAGCGGCAACGTAATCGTCGGAGGCTTTTCTGCCTGCCGCGCCGCCATCGTTCCTGTTGTCGAGCCATGCTTGTGCTGCATCTTTGATGCGTTGTTGCGTCCATTCGATGGCCATCAGCGCCTTGGTTTTTTCGACTACGCGGGCGCGCAGTTTTTCGGTTCCGATATTCATTCCTAAACCATATTCCGCATTGTCTTCGAACAGGGAATTCGCCCAAGCCGGACCGCGTCCTTTTTCGTTGATGGTGTAAGGCGTGGATGGCGCCGAACCGGAATAGATGGATGTACAACCGGTTGCATTGGCTACTACCTGACGGTCGCCAAACAGTTGGGAAATCAATTTGACATAAGGCGTTTCACCGCAACCGGAACAAGCGCCGGAGAACTCAAATAGCGGCGTAGCGAACTGCGAATTTTTCACGTTCTGGGAAGTATCTACCAAGTGTTGCTTGGTCTTCACTTCTTTGACGGAAAAATCCCAGTTGGCTTGATTGTTGTATTCGTTTTCAATCGGAACCATTTTTAATGCGTTGCCGTTCTTGTTGCCCGGACAGATATCGGCGCAATTGTCGCAACCCAAGCAGTCCAATACGTTGACTTGGATGCGGAATTGCATCCCGTCGAATGGTTTGCCCTGCGCTTTCAGGGTTGTGTATCCTGCGGGGGCTTTGGCCTGTTCTTCCGCATCCAACACAAACGGACGGATAGCGGCATGGGGACAAACGTATGCGCACTGGTTGCATTGGATACAGTTTTCGGGAATCCAAGTCGGGACATGGGAAGCTACGCCGCGCTTTTCGTAGGCGGCTGTTCCTTGATTCCATGTACCGTCTTCACGACCGGTGAAAGTTGATACGGGCAGGTCGTCGCCGGTTTGTGCATTGATGGGGAAAACGGTTTTTTTCACAAATTCGGGGGCGTCGGTAATGCCCGGAGAAACAAATCCTCCGGTTTGGATGTTTGCCCATTCTGCCGGGACTTTTACTTTTACATAGTCGGCGCCGCGGTCAACGGCTGCATTGTTTTTGTTTACAATATCGTCGCCTTTTTTTCCATACGATTTTTTAATCATATACTTCATTTGTTCTACTGCGAGTTCGTACGGAACAACGCCGGTAATCTTGAAGAAAGCTGATTGAAGAATGGTGTTCGTCCGGTTGCCCAAGCCGATTTCCCCGGCAATTCCCGTCGCATTGATGATGTAGAAATTGATATTGTTTTTGGCCAGGTATTTTTTTACGTTGTCGGGAAGGTTTTCTTTTACTTGTGCTTCGTCCCAAACGGTGTTGAGAAGGAAAGTGCCGTTTTTCTTCAATCCTTTGGTTACGTCGTACAGACGAAGGTACGCCTGCACGTGGCAAGCCACAAAGTCGGGCGTGTTAACCAGATAGGTAGATCGGATGGGGTTGTCTCCAAACCGCAGGTGGGAAGCGGTAAATCCGCCCGATTTTTTGGAGTCGTAAGCGAAATAAGCCTGACAATATTTGTCGGTATTGTCGCCAATGATTTTGATGGAGTTTTTGTTTGCACCTACGGTTCCGTCGGCGCCCAATCCGTAGAACTTGGCTTCGTAGGGTCCGCCGTCGAACGAGAGTTCTTCTTTTTGAGGGAGCGAAGTAAATGTAACATCGTCCACGATACCGATGGTAAATCCGTTTTTCGGTTCGGGCAATGAGAGGTTTTCGTAAACGGATAGAATCTGTGCCGGCGTAGTGTCTTTGGATGAGAGTCCATAACGTCCACCGACGATAATGGGACGTTCTTTTTCTGTGTAGAACGAATCTTTTACGTCTAAGTAAAGCGGTTCGCCGGTAGCGCCCGGTTCTTTGGTACGGTCTAAGACGGCGATGCGTTTTGCGGTTTTCGGGACGGCTGCCAGAAAATGTTTTGCCGAGAAGGGACGGTAGAGGTGTACGGATACTAATCCTACTTTTTCGCCTTTGGATGTCAGGTAATCAATGGTTTCTTTGATGGCTTCGGTTACCGAACCGATGGCGATGATGACGCGGTCGGCATCTTTTGCGCCGTAGTAATCAAATAATCCGTATTTGCGTCCGGTCAGGGCTGAAAGTTGGTTGACATAGTCTTCTACAATGGCTACTACTTTGTTGTAGTAAACATTGGAGGCTTCGCGGGCTTGGAAGTAGATGTCCGGGTTTTGCGCTGTTCCGCGAGCAACGGGTGCTTCGGGGTTCAGTGCGCGTTTGCGGAAAGCGGCTAAAGCTTCCCTGTCGATCAGGGAGGTTAAATCGTCGTTGTCCAAGTATTCGATTTTCTGTATTTCGTGGGAGGTACGGAAGCCGTCGAAGAAGTGAACGAAGGGAACGCGGGACTTGATAGCGGATAAATGGGCTACTGCGGCTAAGTCCATGACTTCTTGTACCGATCCGGTGGCAAAGAGTGCGCAACCGGTTTGCCGGACTGCCATCACGTCTTGATGGTCGCCGAAAATGGACAGGGCGTGTGAGGCAAGCGCTCTGGCCGAAACGTGGTAAACGCCGGGCAACAATTCTCCGGCTACTTTGTACATGTTGGGTATCATCAGCAAGAGTCCTTGCGATGCGGTGAAGGTGGTAGAAAGTGTTCCGGCTTGTAAAGCTCCGTGCATGGCTCCGGCGGCTCCGGCTTCCGATTGCATTTCGTCTACACGAACGGTTTCGCCGAAGATGTTTTTTCTTCCGGCTGCCGCCCATTCGTCCACGTATTCTGCCATGGTCGAGGAGGGGGTGATGGGATAAATCGAAGCGGTTTCGCTGAACATATACGCGATGTGCGCCGCCGCTTGATTTCCGTCACAGGTTAAAAATTTCTTTTGTTTTGCCATAATTCTAATTATCAATGATTTATAAATTAATTGTTTCTTATATATGTTTTTATATCAAAAATTTGATAAAATTTATATTTATTCTTCAAGTTTGAATTTGACATTTACTTCAACTTTAATTTTTATTTTGTTGATTTCTATGTCAATATCTTCAGAATCGAATTTCTTGGCGCTATAGCCCGATACAACAATTCCGGCAAGACGCCCTTCAAAAACATCTCTATCAAAATCTTTACTTCCCAAATCTGAAATATAAACAGCGCTTCCAACTTTTTGATTTAAAACTTCTGCCATATATAAAGCGTTTTGTTTTGCTTTATAAACCGCTTTGTTTTTTAATTCAAGTTTTAAATTTTCAATTTGAGAATGTTCTGTTTTTTCAAGAGAAATATTCGATATTTCTTCTTTCTCCAATTCAACTAATACTTTCATGGCGGTTTTGGCATCGTACACTAGCAAGGAATATGTTTTTGCTTTTAATATATCTTTTCGTTTTAGTGCGTACTTTTTATAATCACTTGATAAATCGCTTACTTCTAATTGCTTGGATAAATCAATTCCTGTTTCAATCAATTTTTTAATCATTCTTTGTTCAAACTCTTCAAGCGATATTTTCCCTTTCGTATCTTTTTCCGTCAAAATTATTGATAAATAAATTCTATCCGGAACAACTAATGTATCAACACTTGCCGACGTTTCGATATAAGGTAAGTCAATAAAATTTTTTGTCTGTGCAAAAACTGTACCCGAAATTGTTATCAAAAACAGGATTAAAATTTTTATTGAATTCATGCTCTTAATTTTTTTATTTTGTGCTTGTGTCGGCCAAACGGTTTCTCCTTCCAGCCTCACATCCAGACCAGTTGTGCCGTCCGGAGTCTGATAGATAATTATTTCACCTTTATTCATTTTTAAGATCTTTTGAGTTTATTGTTTTCAATAATGTATTGTCCTACATTCCAATAAGTTGAAACGAAATGAGTATTTACGGCAAACGCTGCTTGTTTTTGCCCTTGTGCAAAAGTATCGGAAATTTGCGATACTAATAGCTGATAATCAGTATTTTGTTTTTCTATTTGCATTATTTTCTTTTTCACTTACCGCATTTCTTCATTTATTTTTGGCTACAAATTTACATTAATATTCCAGTTCCGTCGGACTACCCTCATAAGTTATAAATCTCTTTTTAGAGGACATAATACCTGTTTCTTAGCCGGATTATTTGTAACTGTAATTCTTTAAAGAATTCAAAATAAAGCCACAAAGATAATGACTAGAAAGCAAATTTACATAATAATTGTCAAATAAACTTGTAGATATTTTTTTTATCATTTAATTTTCATAATAAATAATAACATTAATGGAAAATGATGCACAGTAAGTATTTATTCTATCGTTGTTTCTCCCACTAACGACATTTTCATGTACATTTTTACTTCTTTCCGGTCAAGTCCGTGACCGAAGAGAAACATCAACTTCGCTACAGCAGCTTCGGTGGTTATATCGTACCCCGAAAGCGCACCAATGTCTTTCAACGCTTTTCCGGCCTGATAACGTTCCATTTCTACAGATCCGGAAGTGCATTGAGTTACATTGACTACTACAATTCCTTTTTTAACAGCTTCGGCTATAATATCCAGAAACCAATTTTCGCTTGGAGCATTTCCTGCTCCGTAGGTTTCCAAAACGATTGCTTTTAAATGGGGAATGACAATCATTGCTTTTAATATTTCGGCGGAAATTCCCGGAAAAAGTTTCACAATGGCTACATTCGAATCCAACGGATAATGAAATTTAGGTTTACTGTTTCGGAGCGGACGGTGCATCAATTCGTGTTTGTAACGAATGTAGGTGCCGGCTTCTGCTAAAATCGGGAAATTGAATGAATTAAACGCTTTAAAATTTGCTGCATTTATCTTGGTTGTTCGATTTCCCCGCATAAGTAAATTTTGAAAGAAAACACATACTTCCGTTACAAAAGCATTTCCGTCGGCATCTTTATCAACAGCTATTTCCAAAGCGGTAATCAAGTTTTCTTTTCCATCCGTCCGAATTTTGCCGATCGGAAGTTGCGAACCGGTAAGAATAACCGGTTTATTCAAATTTTCTAACATAAAACTCAATGCGGAAGCGGAGTAAGCCATTGTGTCTGTTCCATGTAAGATGACAAAGCCATCGTATTTATCGTAATTGTCCTCTATAATCCATACAATCTTTTTCCATTTATCCGGATTCATATCTGAGGAATCAATCGGATTTTTGAACTGAATACTATCGATGTTGAATTTGAGACGATTTAACTCCGGAACATATTCTTTTAAGTGATTAAAATTGAAAGGTTTTAAAGCATTCGTTTCTTCGTCTTCTATCATTCCGATAGTTCCGCCTGTGTATATTAACAGTACAGATGCATTGTTATCCAACATAATTATTAATTTTAACGCTTATAAGTATTGTTCGTATTGATCCAAATGCTCAAAATGACAGATTTTAAATCGTACATTTTCTGCAAAGGTAAGAATTTTAGCAAAGGAGATGCTATAATACACTTAATAATTCTTCGATTTCTTCATTTTTCAAATCATCCAGCGGATTATTGGAGGTAATAAAAGATTCGGATAAGCGATTCTTCTTTTCTTGTAAAAGAAGTATTTTTTCTTCAATTGTATTATCGGAAATAAAACGATACACCATTACATTTTTGTCCTGACCGATGCGATGGGAACGGCTCAGAGCTTGCATCTCCGCCGCAGGATTCCACCATGGATCTATAATAAAAATGTAGTCGGCTGCAACGAGATTAAGCCCTGTTCCACCTGCTTTTAATGAAATAAAAAAACAACTAACATCTTTATTCCGGTTAAATTTGTCAATTTCTTTTTCTCTATCGCGGACTTTTCCGGTGAGCAGAACATATTTCCAATTTTTTTCATCAAAAGATTTTGCAAGTAATTTCAGATATTTTACAAAAGAAGAAAAAATCAACACCTTGTGTCCACTCGCTTTGATACTTTCGAAATAAATCAAAATTTGATCGAATTTACCGGAATCACCTTCATATTCAGGATGTATCAGAACAGGATGATTAGCCAACAGCCGCAGCCGCATCAGACTTTGTAAAGCGACAAATTTATTTTTGACAAATAAATCTTTGTTTTCCAAGAGTTTATTCTGGATACTGCTTTTCTCTTTCATGTAAATTTCTTCTTGATTTTCCGTCATATCGCAATACACAATTTCTTGGGATAATAGCGGTAAATCCGGAGTGACTTCTTCTTTCGTTCGCCGAAGCAAAAACGGTTGAATCAACTTGTGAAGCGATTCTTCGGCCTGTCTATTTTTTTCTTTTGTTATTCTATTGATATAATTGATTTTAAATGAAGACAAGTTTCCCAACAAACCGGGATTGATGAAATTGAATTGAGCCCAAAGGTCTATCAGAGAGTTCTCAATCGGTGTTCCGGTAAGTACAAATCGGTGCGAAGAATTCAAACTTTTGACGGCATGATAAAGAATAGACGCCGGATTTTTAATGAATTGGCTTTCATCCAGAATAATAGATTGGAAAGAATATTTATTCAAATATTCGATGTCGCTCCTTACTATTCCATAAGAAGTGATAACAATATGGTAAGGCCTGAATATTTTGTTGACCGTTTTCGTTTTCGACCGTTTGGCGCCTGCATGAACATATACTTTCAAATTTGGGGCGAATTTTTTCAGTTCGTTTTTCCAATTGTGCAACAACGAAGTAGGAACAACAATCAACGATGCGGGGAGAGACGATTCAAATTCGTCAAATAACGATAATTGCAAAGACGAGGCTGTCTGTTTGTCTTTTCCCGAATAAATAGCTTCAAACAACGCTATGATCTGAAGCGTTTTCCCTAATCCCATATCGTCCGCTAAACAACCGCCGAAATTCAGTTTATAGAGGTGATTCAGCCAGTAGAATCCTTGTTTTTGGTAAGTTCTTAAGATTTTATTCAATTTTTCGGATGGTATAGGATACTCTGCCGGTATTCGGTGGAATTGTTCTAAATTCGGTTTCCGGTCTTTCAGAAAAAGATTTTCCAGTGCGTCAGTCAAAATTCCAATATACATTTTCTTTAAACGGATACCGTTATTCCGGTTTTCGCTGTGTAATAAAAAGTCGTGATAACGGAAAAACCACTCTTCAGGAACAATAAAAATTCTCCCATCAGGAAGAACATATTCAGGATTTCCGGTTAGAATATGCTTTTTAAAACGACTGAAAGGAATTTTGAAATGATCGAAAACAATTTCTATTTCCATATCAAACCAATCGATTTTTACATCTAACCGGGATTGTAATTCTATTTTTCCTTGATAGAAAATGGAACTTGTTTTTTGTTCAATCCGATAGTTCTTCAATTCATTAAGATTTCGATTCATCCATCCGATTAAACCGTATTTTTGTAACATTTCGGAATTTTGCTTCAAATAAAAGCGGTTGTCGCCTTCTCGTTGCAATTCCAAAGAAATCAAATGATTAAAAAGGAAATTTTCCCATTCTATATCTCGGTCGAACCAACAGATATTTTCCGTTCCGTTTATCTCTTCTACATTCACGATTTTCTTCTTTTTTTGCAAAGTTGGCGTAAACCTCTGATTGTCATATTGATAAAATAAAGAAAAACACAAGCGTTGATAGAAATCTTCTTCCAACACCAATACGGCTTCTTTTCGGGGACGTTTTTCCTGCATTTCAATTCCTTCAATTTTCACTTCGTATTTTGGAATCGTTTTTATAATAAACTTTTGAATGTACATTTTTTCCGAGGCAACCGGTACTTCTATATGTGTTTTGGTAAAAAAAGGCGTTAATTTTATGGCTTCGATATTCTCTACTTGATGTAGTTTATTTCCCAATAAAACAATGCAGGGGTTTTGGGCTAAAATAATTGCAGGAGTTTGTTGTAAAGAAATTTCATTTTCTTCATTAGTAAGTGAAATAAAATATCGCAATCCTTTTTCGTCTTTCACGAAACTAAAAAGGCAATGACTTGGATTCGATAATATTTCTACTTGATTTGACTCGGAAAATGCTTTTTCTTTAATATTTTCCCGAAAATAAACAGGAATGTTGGCATGTGAAGCCAATGCTAATATTTTGGCACAATTTTGTTCAATTCGAGGTCGAATCAAATTATCAATGGTACTTTGAAGAATTTTTGTCTTGTCTTTTTCTTTAGAATAGGCTTTTATTAATGCATCATCCGAAATTTCGTTCATCGTATTTATCAAAGTGATTTCCGTATCGGAAATTCCCTTTTTTATTTCCTCCTTTAAATTCGGGATTCCCAGCAGATAAAAACTACTTCCGGTTTGTAATTCTGCCGAAAATAAATTTAATTTCCACCCGAATTGGCGATGTTCCGAAATCACTAAAATCAATGTTTCATTCATTTATATTTTAATTATTATATGAAGTTCGACGAGTAATAGGCACGTGATGTCCGAATAATCTCCCCGAATTATTCTGTTGTATCTTGTTTTCTCTATTTCCTGCAATTTATTGCAAATATAATAAAAATAAACTCATTTTATGCAGTAGAGATATAAAGCGGTATGCAGAATTAAGGAAAACTGTTGAACTCAATAAATTTTCAGGAACTTGCAAGTCAAAAGAGAGTTATCACATAATTAGATTTCTTGATAAATTGTTGAAGATAAAAGTTTTTTTGGGGAAACTTGTGGATTGAATAATTTTATTTACTTTTGCACTTTAGAAATTGTTTTGGAAAGCTGCCGGAGTGGTCGATCGGGCCGCACTCGAAATGCGGTGTACGGGTAACTGTACCGGGGGTTCGAATCCCTCGCTTTCCGCAATAGCTACTTGTAAACAAGGCGATTGATTTTTAATCTCCTGTTTTTGAGTGATTTAATCTACACTATCTTATTTTTTAGTCGGGACAAACGCCTTGAAAGTTAATAAATTTGATATATTCTCTATCTATACTCCTCACGGTTTAAAATTGTGAGAAACAAAAAGGGTT
>JAIRLY010000014.1 GCA_031259075.1 Dysgonamonadaceae bacterium
TGCGCCGCCGTCTTGCCAAATCCAAGTATTGTTTGATACGATTTGAGCCCATTCGGCCTGAGTAGGCGAGCGCCGGGGCCATAAACGACGTAGCCGGTACCGCTAATGCCATACTGCGAACCGTTAACTACCACGCAATAAAATTGATACACTTTTCCGGCTTCGGTGATGCCGTAACTTGCCCGGTCGGAATCACTAATGAAGAGGGTGTCACTTGTAGCGTCTTCAATGGCTGTGGAAAGCAAAGTCACCGGATCACGTTTGTACCGTTGATAGGTAAACCCCGATTGATCTACAGCGGCCAACTCAAAACTTAAAGTATCGGTTAACTCTCCGTTGATTCCCAACCAAAGAAATCCCGGATGACGCAGGAAAATAACCGGAGATGCTGTTACGGGAGTCACGTTTTCGTCCGAAATAACCGGAAACCATTTTTCACCGTTTGTTGTAATAAACGCCTTCATTCAATTCGCCGCCAATGGTTTTGTTATAAACCATTAATCCCTTTACATGTTCGTCAAACGGAGCGGAAAGATCCGGAGCGGTCAAATTTACCCTTGGCAGTAAAAAACCCCCTGTAGCATTATCTTCATTGTTGGGATTTAAATCCAGAATAGCTGAAGAATTGGGATCGGTCGTACCGCCAATCCGTACTTGTGCATTTACACTTGCTGTGCTCAAAACAAAGAGCGTCAGCGCTAAAAAAATCATCTTTTGTTTCATGTTTAATAAAAATTTAGTAATTTATAATTATATTCTCTTTATACCTGTTCAACCCGCTTTGGGGTTGAATGTGTTGTTGTTTTTCGTTTGTCCCCCAATCGCTTCGCTTCATTGGGGGTTATTTATCTTGAAGGCCTTCGGCCTTCCTTTTCTCTGTTCTCTATTTTCCATTCTCTTGTTCATTTCGCATTACCGATTATGTTCTCTTTTTACCTGTTCAACCCGCTTCGGGGGTTGAAAGCGTTGTTGTTTTTTGTTTGTCCCCCCAATCGCTTCGCTTCATTGGGGGTTATTTATCTTGAAGGCCTTCGGCCTTCCTTTTCTCTGTTCTCTATTTTCTATTCTCAACTTTTAGTTTTTAACTCTTAGTTCTTAAAGACCTTTGTCCCGTTAGGGACAAAATGTTGGTAGAAAGTATGGGCCTCTCCAGCCTTTCCCTGTCCCGTCAGGGACAGAATATGATTCGGTTGATGCTCTCCACATTCCGTCCCTGACAGGACGGGCAACGGTGAAAATAACCCCCGTTTTCTACCAACATGCTGTCCCTGACGGGACAGAAGAATGAAATCTATCTCGCTGCCGCCAAGCTCCAACAGGGCGTAATCCTTTGGATGGCAGGCCTTCAGCCTGCTTTGAAATGAAACGGTGTTCTTTTCCGATGGGCGTTGCCCATCGCTGTTGATTATCGCCCTTTCAGGGCTTCGCTTTATTTTCCATTCTCTATTTTCCATTCTTAGTTTTTAGTTCTTAACTCTTAGTTCTTATTTTCCGGTTCCGGTAAAGACAACCGGCATTTATTAAACGATGAGAAAAATGATTTTTTTGATTCGAACAGTTGTCTTTACTATCGACCGGAATAAACTATCGTGATACAGGAGACGGCGTCCATTCTTAACTCATAACTCTTAGTTCTTAGTTCGCTTCCATGTCCCGAAGAGAAGCGGTTTAAAAATACGAAGCGTGGGACTTTTAACTTTATTTGTACTTGAGGCCTTAGACTGCCATACCAGCAAATAAATTAAACCCACGCATCCAACGTGAGCGTTTTACTAACTTACTCTTACTGGTATTGAAATTGTCTAAGTTTCAAGTATAAGAATATAAGCTAACGCTTTCTTAATTAATATGTAATGTTAAAAATAATTTCTGTTTCTTTCTAAAAATTTGATGAATTTTGTTTAAAAACCGTGCAGAAATAATGAGATTTTTTGGAAAAACAAAAAAATATGAAATAAATATCCATTAATGATTCTTTTGAACGCTCTTTATTTTACAAAATCGTAACTTTTTCCAACACAATGTCTGAAGAAAGAAATCCTTCTTTTACGGGTTCTTCTTTCACATAATCGGTACTTAAATACTTTTTGTTGTCGTCGGCAAATACAGTTGCTACAATAGCATCCTCTCCAAGCATATTTTGGACTTTTACTGCGCCCAGAAAATTACCTCCTGAAGTTATTCCGACTCCCAGCCCCAGCGTTCGAGCTAATTTTTGAGCCATAATGATTGAATCGCCGTCGTCGACTTGAATGATTTCGTTTAGTTCGTCGATATTTACGATAGAAGGAATAAATTCGTCCGAAATTCCTTGCATTCGATGTTTACCTATTTTATATCCCGTAGACAAGGTCGGAGAGTTTTCCGGTTCTAAGGGATGGATTTTTATTTCATTATTGATGCTTTTCAGATAAGCTCCTACACCCATGACGGTACCTCCGGTTCCAACTCCTGCTACAAAAGCGTCGGGAAACAAGCCGAGACGGCTCAACTGTTCTACAATTTCAGGACCTGTTGTTGTGGCATGCGCTTCGCAATTTTTGTTGTTATCGAATTGACGAGGCAAGAATATTTCGTTCGGTTTTTCTTTTTTGTTATTCTCCGTCATGGCGATACTTCCGAGAAATCCACCTTCTTCCGGACTTACCAGACGGATATTTGCGCCAAAACACCGGATTAGATTAATTCGTTCTACGCTCATCCAATTAGGCATGAAGATCGTTACTTCGTGTCCCATAGCTCGTCCCAGCGCAGAGAATGAGATACCCGTATTTCCGCTGGTTGCTTCCATAATGTGCATTCCCTGATGTAACTCGCCCGATTTATAGGCTTCACTCAGAATGTAGTAAGCTATCCGGTCTTTAATACTACCGGTGAAATTGTGGTATTCTGCCTTAGCATAAATTGTGCAGGATTTTCCTTTGTATTTGTAATCAACTTTCAACAAAGGAGTGTTTCCAATGATGGACTTGAGTCCAAGTAATCGTTTCTGACTTGTTGTGCTTTTCATTTTGTAGTTTTATTTTGGGAAACAAAGATAAGATTTTGCCGCATAAATATCAAATTGATACGAGAATTATTTTTCAACAAGACATAAAAGCTGATATTTGTGTTATTATGTAATGTAAAACAAATGATTTATGATCATTTTATATTTTCAGTCTATAAAATGATTATAAATCATTTACTTCACATCACTATTCAATGGTCAATCGAATATATTCCTGAACTTGCCGAATATTTTTTCCTTAATTGATTCAGGGGGCTGGAAATTGGGCGCGTTTTCCATTTTGGATAAAACTTCTTTTTGTTCTTTCGTCAGACTTTCGGGTACATAAACGACAACGTTGATTAATAAGTCGCCTGTTCCGTATCGATTAATGGAAGGTAATCCTTTGTTCTTCAATCGGAGCACTTTTCCGGGTTGAGTGCCCGGTTCTATTTTTATCTTGGCTTTTCCATCCAAAGTAGGCACTTCTACCGTACTGCCCAAAGCTGCTTGAGGGAAAGTCAATATCAAATTGTAGATAATATCCTGCTGATCGCGTATTAATTCGGGATGAAGTTCTTCTTCGATCACAACCAGCAGATCGCCGTTGATACCCCCTCGTCGGGCAGCATTTCCCCGTTCTCTTACAGATAATTGCATGCCTTCTTCCACTCCTGCCGGTATATTAATGGTGATGACTTCTTCGTCTTTAACGATTCCTTCGCCATAGCAATGAGTACATTTTTTCGTGATCGTTTTCCCTTCGCCGTGGCAGTTGGGACAAACGGCAGACGTTTGCATTTGTCCGAATATGCTATTCATCGTTTGCGTCACATGTCCTTTTCCGCGGCAAGTGGAACAAGTGGAATACGATTGATCGTTTTCCGCACCGCTTCCCTTGCAATGAGGACAACTGATATATTTTTTTACTTTTATTTTCTTTTCAATACCGGTGGCGATTTCTTTAAGAGTTAATTTTACTTTTACTCTCAGATCCGAACCGCGATTAACCTGTTTCCCACGACCGGAATGGAATCCGCCAAAGCTACTAAATCCACCGCCAAAACCTTCGCCAAAGATATCTCCAAAATGAGAAAAAATATCTTCCATTGTCATACCGCCGCTATAACCGCCGCCGGCAGCTCCACCTAATCCGGCATGTCCGAACTGGTCGTATCGACTCCTTTTATTTTCATCGCTTAAAACTTCGTAGGCTTCAGCGGCTTCTTTGAATTTTTCTTCAGCGGTTTTATTTCCCGGATTTTTATCCGGATGATATTGAATCGCTTTTTTTCGGTATGCTTTTTTTATTTCCTCTGCCGAAGCAGTTTTCGAAACTTCTAAAACGTCGTAATAATCTCTTTTAGTTGTTGTTGCCATTTTATGTTTTCTATTAATTAGCCACAACTACTTTTGCATGGCGAATTACTTTATCATTTAGAGTATATCCTGTTTGTATATTATCAATAATTTTTCCTTTTTGGTCTTCTTCTTGAACGGGGACGGTAGCTATTGCTTCATGAAAATCGGCGTCGAAAGGTTCGCCTGTTGTTTCAATTGCCTTTACTCCATTTTGTTGAAGAAAAGAAAAGAATTTCTGATAAATCAGATCGACGCCTTCTTTTATAGCGTTCAAATCTTTGGCTTTATCTATGTTTTCTAAAGCTCTTTGTACATCATCTATAACAGGCAAAAGTCCAACCAAAACCTTTTCTCCTCCATTTTTAATCAAATCGGCTTTTTCTTTAATGGTACGTTTCCTGTAATTATCGTATTCAGCCATTAAACGAAGGTATGAATCCTTTAGTTTTTCAAGTTCTTCGGATGCATCAAGTTCCTCCGGTGTTTCCGACATATTGGCAGTATCCTCCGGTTTTTCTATTTGAGTTTCTTCTTGAGCTTGTTCTTTTGACATATTGTCTGCTAAATTGTCAGCGAAATCAGTTCCTTTTTCCATTTGATCTTTCAAATTCATTTTATTCATGCTTTTCGATTTTATAGTTTAACTTTTAATTGTCAACAAATTAGAATAAATGACTAAACTATAACGTTTTATTCTTACCCCTAATTGTATTCAAAAAGCTTGCCAGAAAATACCATAGTATACGGCAACCGTTTATCCGTCTTGTGTAAATTGAAATTTTTTGTATATTTGTAGAATCATTCAGCGTTTGAGAAAAAGTTATGAAGAAAGGCGTTAAAAATATCTTCTTTTACGTCATCATGCTGGTTGTATGCAGTATTTTGATGTATGGGATTATTAAAAAAGGCTCTTGTTTCGAAATGATGTCTCATAGCGTCTTACCGGAAAGAGCTTCTTCTCATTTTCTTTCCGAAGGTTTTTTCATTTTTTCCGATTCGTTGAGAGAAAATATCCAAACGCCCATTGCCATGTTACTATTACAAGTAATAACCATTCTCTTTACAGCACGTATTTTCGGATATTTATTTGTAAAAATGAGACAACCTTCCGTAGTGGGAGAAATAGTAGCGGGAATAATATTAGGACCTTCCGTATTGGCACAACTTTTTCCGGGTGTATCGGCTTTTCTTTTTGCTCCTGAATCGTTGGACAATATTAACATTCTGAGCCAAATAGGATTGATTTTTTTTATGTTTGTCATTGGAATGGAATTGGATATTGCCGAAGTGAAAAAGAAATTCAACGAGACCATTCTGATTAGTCAGATGGGAACCTTTTTCCCTTTTTTATGCGGTGTAGTTGTAGCCTATTTTACTTATTCCCGTTATGCGGCAGATGCGACGTCCTTTGTTCCCTATGCCTTGTTTATCGGTATTTCCATGAGTATAACCGCTTTTCCTGTTTTAGCAAGAATTATTCAAGAAAAAGGACTAACAAAATCGCATTTAGGAACATTGTCTTTGGCCAGCGCCGCCAATGGCGACGTTACCGCATGGTGTTTATTGGCGGTGGTTATTGCGATTGCTCAAACCGGCACATTTGTGGGAGCTGTTTATACGATTTTATTTGCAATCCTGTTTTTGCTTTTCATGTTTTTTGTTTTGCGGCCTTTCTTGAATATTATCGGAAATATTTACCATAATAAGGAAGTCGTCAATAAAACGATTGTCGCTTTTATGTTTCTTATTTTGATTGCTTCTGCTTATACGACGGAAATAGCGGGGATACATGCTCTCTTTGGAGCTTTTATGGCAGGAGTAATTATGCCCTCTCATATTCAGTTCAGAAAAATATTGACGGAGAAAGTAGAAGATGTGGCGCTAACTATCTTTTTGCCGCTTTTTTTCGTTTCTACCGGACTAAAAACACAAATAGGATTGATTAGTACGCCATCCGAGTGGCTGGTTTGCTTCGTATTTATTCTTGTTGCCGTTTTTGGAAAAGTAATCGGAACAGCTATTCCGGCTCGTTTTACAGGCGAATCGTGGAAAAATAGTTGGTATATGGGCGCTTTGATGAACACGAGAGGATTAATGGAATTAATTATTTTGACAATCGGATATGAAATGAAAATCCTTTCTCCTTCCATTTTTTCCATGCTTGTATTAATGACTCTGGTTACTACTTTTATGACAGGGCCTCTATTGGCTTTTATTAAATTATGCTATAAGAAAAAAGATACGCTTCCGGTTAGGCAATCCCTGCATAATTTTCGTTTATTACTTTCCTTTGGGAGGGCAAGCAATGGAAAGACATTGTTGAATGTAGCGTGCCAAGTATTTGCAAGAGGAAAAAAGAATTTAGATATCACAGCTTTGCACCTGACCATCGGAACGGAAGTGAATCCGATACATACGGAAAATTTTGAAAATATCAGTTTTGCGCCTATTCTCGAAGAGGCTCAACAATTGAATATTCCCATAAAAACCCGTTACGATGTAGCCTATGATGCCGGACAACAAATCGTAAGTGTAGTCAACCAAGAAGCATTTGATTTTCTATTAGTGGGAGCAGGGATCTCTCTGTCTGTTTTACCGCAGGATATAGAAGCTTCGAAACGCAACGGCATTTATCACAAATGGTTCTATCCGGGTGATTTATTAAAAGATAAAACACATCAATTTATAAACCAAACACACTCTTCTGTAGGCATTTTTGCGAACCGGAATTTTGAAAAAGCGACGAAAGTTATAGTCGTATTAAAGAACATTAAAGACGTTTTCCTTTTTGAATACGCGAGTAACCTGATTGCCATCAACCATGCGCAAATTTATGTTTCGGAATTAGGCGACGCTATCGGGAAAAATAAATTATCAGAGAGAAGCGTGAGGGAATTTTTGAATACATATCCGCAAACCATATTTGTTCGCTCTTTTAATCTTCCTATTGAATTATTAATCAAACAAAACTTTATGTTAATCAGCTATGAAACATGGATCGACATTTCCGACCACGAAAAAGAGACGCTACAATGTATGCCGTCTACTTTAATTGTTAAAAAACGTACATGAAAAAGTCATAATGATGCAAGCAAAGATAATATCAATTTAAATAATCAAAAAAATAAATGAAATTCGAAAAAAAAATACCTACTATTGTCATAAAATAAAATTACCTTTGTATAATTATTCAAAAATAGGAGAAAATTAGAACAAATAAAACTAATTCGTAATACTATACGGAAGAAGAAAATCTATATCAATGTAAAAACAACTAAAATAAATAATCATGAGATTTTTTTTTACTTTATTAATCGCTTTTTTGACATTTAGTTTCGGAAATGGACAAAACCAGACGTCTTTCAAAGACAAAAAGCGAATTACCAATGAAAAACTTCTGAGCCAATCTCAGTCGCGAGTTAAAATGGCGGCAGAAAGACCGACTAGAGGAAAAGATTTGCAAGAACCGAATAATTCGGCAGTGTATTTACTACAAGATGCTAAACTTCCGGTAATGCCAACCGGAATATTTTTTGAAACGCCGGCTACGATGAAAACGCCAGGCGTTGCGGTAGGTAGCAGTATTTTCTACGGTTACCGGTTACATGATCGATCCTTTTATTCTTTTTCCGCCGATGATCCGGCGTCGGCAACAATGATAAATAAGTTTACCGATGGAGATAACGTAATTTCCGGAGGAGAACTTGTAAACGGCGATTATTATCTGACTTCTTGCGACGATATAAATAATCCGGCCAATTTAATCCGTTTATCGACAGAAACATGGGAAGTCGTATCGTCCATACCGGTACAACAGCACGCTTTAGATATGGCTTACGACTATTCTACTCAAATCATGTACGGAATCACCGACTCAGGAACAGGAAGCCTCTTATATACCATTAATTTAACAGCAAAAGCGACAACTTCTGTAGGACAACTGCCGGTACGTTTTGTGGGTATTGCCGTTCATTTAAATGGAACGCTATTCGGCGTTTCCATTACCGGAGATCTGTATACAATTAATAAAACCACCGGAGCACTCAACTTGGTTGGTGCAACCGGGATATCTCCGCTCGTTGGTGAAAACGGTTATTATACGCAATCAATCGGCTTCGATCATAATACAGGTAAATTGTATTGGGCGTTTGTCATTTCTTCGCTGGAAGAAAGCGGCTTTTATGAAATAGATATTACAACAGGCGCGGCAACTCGAAAAGGTTTTATCGGAACAGGAATACAAATATGTGCTTTAGGCGCTCCTTATTATTCGCATCCCAATATACCGGCGGCCCCAACCGGCTTTACGATCACGCCCGGTGTCGATGGAGCGCTTTCCGCTACGCTCAA
>JAIRLY010000026.1 GCA_031259075.1 Dysgonamonadaceae bacterium
CTGTGACCGTTCTTCACTAAATCTTCCAAACGGCAATACGGACAACTTATGGTTTGCGTATGTTTCATCTTTTTTTTCTGCAAAGATAAACATTTCAGCGGATTTAAGCCATGACCAAATAAAATATAGACAGATTTTATACGACTCCGTAGTTCTCTTTTTAATTTTTCCCGAATTTCTTTTTTTTTCTGATTTGGACGCATTATGATAATCCGAAGTAATTTTTTTGATGTCCATAATTTTTCAGGCCTCTCTCTTTCAAAGGAGGCAAGTTAATTATTCTTTATCGAGGATTTGTATTTCTGCGATACGATAGAGGATACGGATCGCGGTTTGCGACAGGACATGCCATTGGCGGAGATAAAGAAAATCAAAGTGATGAACCGGACGGCCATCCGAGGGGAACGTACCGGATGGTTGTCAACGTGTCGCCGTCCAAAAAACGGCTGTTGCCCCGATTGCTGAACGTTCCCGGATTCGAGGGGATACTTATTCACCGGGGCAATACGGAAGACGACAGTTCCGGGTGCATCATCGTGGGGGAGAACAAGGTAGTGGGTAAAGTAATCAACTCTACCGGATACGAGTTAAAGTTAGTTGAGTACCTGAAAAAGGTAAAGGAGATAACGATTGAGATTGTATAAGCATTTTGCCGACGCCGGCAAGATGGTAAGCGTTCTTTGACATGCTGGATTTACCGTAAAAATCAGGCTGCGTTTTAAAAATACAATTTTTGAGGAAAATTACATACACAAAAATACAATTTTCCAAGAAAATTATATATATATTTACACTGTAAATATATTGTTAAACATCCGCAAATCGTGTTGTTGTTTTTATTTTATATCTAACTTTGCGTGTGTTTAATCATTAAACAGAAGAATATATGAAGCCGGAAAGTTTGAAAATTGAATTTGAAGGGCAGGCGTATCAGATAGATGCTAATACGCTTATAAATACACTTGTTCATTACAATGCGTTAATTAATCAAATTAACGAAATAATAGGAGAAGGCGAAAAAAAAATAGAGTTAAAAGTCAATGCGCCGGAAAGAGGATCGTTTGTTATCGATATGACTATTAATGCCAAGTTGATGGAAACTATTTTTAGCTCAACGACTCTAAATTACACAGCAAGTATAATAACGATATTAGGTGGAGTTTTTGCGGCATACAAATACTTTAAGGGCAAGCCATCGAAAGAAGGAGATAATGAAGATGTGATTAAAAAAATTGTCGAGGAAAATAATATCATCATCACCAACTCCTCTTTTGTAACGGTATATAACAACCCGACAGTAAGATCGGCAATAAGCAAATCAATAGAAACGGCATCAAACGACAGTGCGGTCGAAGGAATAAAATTATCAAGCAATAATAATAAATTGGTTGAAATAAAAAAAGAGGATTTTGCCGATCTTGTATATGATGAATTTGATAAGGAGGTTGAGGTTGAAGAAATAAAGCATATTGTTGATAAAGAGATTTATCTCGGCATCATAACCCTTTCTTTTGAAAAGAGAAAAAATTGGGAATTTATGTATAAAGGATTTAAGATAAGCATGCCCATGAAAGATAGCCGCCTTTCTGCGCTAATAGACGAAGGGATGCGTTTTGCCAAGGGAGATTCCATTGTTGTTGATTTAGAGATAACACAGGAATTTAACCGTGAATATAATGTCTATCAAAACAAGAAATTTCGTATTGTAAGATTTGTAAGGCATATTCCGAGAGCAAAAGAGCAAAGTTTTTTAGAAGAATAGCGGAATAAATAAAACCCATATAACCAAAGGCGGTAAATCCAACACAGCGATTTCACCGCCTTTTTCATGTCCGGGCGGTTATCCAAGTTCGGACCTGTTTTATTTTTATGGCAATGAAAGCTACATTCTTTTTTATACTGTTTTTTGTCGGTTTGGCAGCTTGCAACAAAACCGTTTACATTCCGGTCGAGAGCATCCGAACGGAGTACCGGGACAACTACCTGCGGGATTCGATTTACCAGCGGGATTCGGTGTTTATAAAGGTGAAGGGCGACACGGTTTGGATGGAGGTATACAAGTATCTTTACATAGATAAGCTGTTGCGGGATTCGATCTATCTTAACGATACAATCCGTATTCCCTATCCGGTGGACATACCGGGTGAACGGGTCAATTATGTTACCGGCTGGCAAAACTTCCAGATATGGCTGGGCCGGATTTTAATGGCGATTGTTTTGGGTTATCTTATTTTCAGGTGTCTGAAGAAAAAGTTTTTCATAGAATAGATAGTTGTGAAGCTGCCCGGTCTGTGAAGATAGGGCGGTTTATTTTTTTCCTGTGAAGTACGGATGTTCCAGCAGTCGCTTTGCGTTTTCTTCGGCAGCAACTTTGATAAATTTTAGTGTCTTTTCTATTTTTGAATTTCCAAAAATATCTTGTATAAACTTTATGTCAATACCGGCCAGATACATGTTACTTGCCCCGGAGCGCCGGCAGGTATGTGAGGTAATAAACTCATATTTCTTACCGGTTATATTTTCGCGAACGCCGCCTCTTGTTTTGGTAAGCAATACTTTATCATCAATACCGGCTAAGCGGCCTATTGCTTTGATTTGTTCATTATGTTTTTGTTCTGATATCGGAGTCGGCAATACATTATTTCTTCTTTGCATTATTTCACGCAAACGGTAATGTATGGGAATATATACTTTTTTATCTTTCTTCACCGTCCAAATCGAGACAAGGGCTTCCTTGAAGTTAAGAATATCTATCCGGGAATAGTCGGAATGCCTGAGAGCTGTATAACACCCTATAAGAAACCGGTCTCTTTCTTCATTCAGAGATTTGATTGCTCTTTGAAGGTTGGGCTTTTTGTTTTTGTATCCGTTTTTCAATAAAAATTCTTCCGTAAATTCGAGATTGTATATTTTTTCAATTTCATCAACATTCAAATATATTGTATCGACTTCCTCCTTTTCGACTTTGAAATCTTCATCTTTATGCCCGGAAAAATCATGAAGTTTCTTTTTGTTCGATTTGTTCATGAACATGGCGATATTTTTGAATATGGAGCCGATATAGTTCTTTGTATAGTGGTATTCTACACCATTTTTAATGCAGGTAGTTTCGAGAAGCCATTTTTTGAATTTGTTGTAAAATTCGATGTCGATGTCTATAAAGCGCAATTTAATCCTGTATTTCTTTTCGTATTCCAGCAGTTTGTTTATGGTAGTTTGGTAGCTTTTCCTTGTATTCAGTTTTCTATCTGATTCGTTCATGAATTTTACGGCAAAATCAACAAAATATTGCTTCTGTTCATCATCTGCAATCCCTCCGGATTCAATATTCATGTTCTTTCGATAATTTTTGAAATCGTTCCTGATTTGAGCTTCGGTAGGCGTAACCAAACCGTAACCATTTACCAGATCTTTTATTATCTTTTCAATATTATCCAGATTTTTATTGATTACCGGGCCTTCCGGATATTCGCGGACAAGTTTACACCGGTTTTTGTTTTCATTCCAATACTTGGTCAATACGGATTCGCCGACCGAAACACGGTACTCTTGTCCTCGATGGTAAACAAAAGCCCTTAGGGACGTATTTTCTTTCTTCTTGTCGAACGGCAGAAATTTAATGTTCATTTTGCAGGGTATTTTGCAGGGAATTATTACAACATAATCAGTTTTTATTGCGCAAATTTACAATATTTATTTTATAAATCACATTACAATAGAATATTTTGAACAAATTTTTTTGATTCTGTGTAAAAATATGGTACTCCTGTTCCGGGTACTTTTATTTACAACAAAAAACCTTATCTGTATAAAAATAAATGCCTTGCAGTTATTGCAGGGCATTATTTTTATACGTATATTTGTCGCTTTATAATTCAAACGTTCATAAATCCGTTCATGAAACTAAACTTTTTTTTACTCAGCAAAAGCAAGGAAAAAACGAGTATTCAGGCGATTGTTCGTTACAAAGGGCAGCGTTATGTTATTGCGGTCGGAGAGAGCATAAAAGTAAAACATTGGAATCTCACGGCACACCGTTCCGTATTTTGTTTCCAATCCATCTCCAAAGTCCCTTCAGGACGTTCCCAATTCTCCAAAAGGGAAGACTTTCGAGAATGCTGTTGGAAAAAGTTAAGAACAGAAGAATTATTTTTCATAGCGCCTCAAAAAAAGATTTAGCCAAAATAAACATTTTTATTATCTTTCCTCTGTAAAAAAACTTTTTTCATTTTCACGCGTTTTGAAATCCCATGATTTTCATGTAAATATGTAAATTAGATTTAATTATAATGCTTAAAAATTTAATGCAATAATTATGAGTGCAAAGACAGGTAATATATTTTCTAAAATCAAAAGACATAAAGAAGGCATTGGTGGTCATTGATTTGTATAAAGAAGAATTTATAAAAGCATGGCATGAGTATCACGGAAATGAATAAAAAGGAGATGAAAACAATAGCGGA
>JAIRLY010000034.1 GCA_031259075.1 Dysgonamonadaceae bacterium
CGGGCAAAAGTACCGCCGGTCGGTGTTATCAATGTAGAAGAAGCGGTTGGATCGGTAGTGACCGCATTATCCAAATTCACCAGATGGAGCACATTTCCCGTAGCGCCTGTTGTAGAAAATGCAATCGCCGTTTTTCCGGAAGCATCTTTAAACCTGAAAAATATACCCGTCTGGCCGCTGTTGTTCGGCGCTCCCAGTTGCCAGTCAAAATCCATGCAGATTTTTCCGGTCGCAGGAATCGTAACGTTTAAGCCGGTCGTCGTTGTCCTGCTTCCCGTTGCAGCCGAGAATTGCAACTGAAGCGCATTGCCGTAATTTCCTCCTGCATCGGCGATAGCGGCGGAAAATTGATTGGCCGCTGTAAATGACCAGGGAGAAACCACATTCGTAAAATCCTCATTAATGTCGTAAATTTTAACCGTTTGTCCTTTTGCAATAAAAAGGCAGGATAACCCTAACACTAAAAGAGAAAATTGTTTTTTTGAAAAAATAGATTTGTTTTTCATAAAATAATTGTATTAAAAAATTTAAGTTATTAAAAATAAAATAGTTAATGTAGACCTCTCTGCCGTTTTTTAAGGAGAGAGTAAGTGCATGTCAAACAATGTTAAAAAAATGGGAACCTCAACTTTACTGTACAAAAATAAAAAAGAAGAAAAGATCAATCAATGGAAAATCGTACAGAAATATGGAATTTTGTACAACGTATTAAATTTTCTGTTTTTCGGTTTTCTTTTTCAATTAAAAAAACCGCCTATACAAATCCTTACTCTATGACATACAGTGAGTTGTGTAATATCAGACGATTGGAGATCGCGATACGTTTTTCGGCAGAATCGGTATCGCAGACGAAAACTAACGGATTTGTTTCTTTATGAAAATTTGATAATATTGTTTAAAAATCGGACAAAATTGAGTGAGATTTTTGGGGAAAAACAAGGAAGCGACGCATAAAATCCACAAATAAAAGTGTATCTCTGTGTTTTCTCCGTGTGTAAATTAAAAATTTTCATGTACATTTGTACCTTAATTTAGATTAATTGCACAGGAATATACAATGAAGAAAATTATTTTATTCGCATTAAGTCTTATCACACTTCATGCTTGCGCTCAAGAAGAAAACACGTATAGTATCAAAGGTAAAATCGGCAACTATGATGCTCCTGCTAAAATTTATTTGCAATATGTAGAAGATAATGAGATTATATCTCAGTCGTCTACATTGGAAAAAGGAAAATTTTCTTTTTCAGGAAAAATAGAATTTCCGACAGAAGGAAAAATTACAATTCTCCCAAGAGGAGGCCATATAAATGGATATCATATTGACAAAGAGGAATTTACATTTATTATTGCCGCAGAAAAAATGGAAATCAATAGTCCTGATTTTCTTCAAAATGCAACGATTAGCGGTTCGAAAATCAATGCGGACAGGGAGCGTCTTCAAAAATCAGTGACCTCAGTGTCCGAAAAAATCAATCATCTGATGGACGAAGTTCAAAATGCACCAATCGAATTGGCCAACAATGAAAGTTATATTAAAGAAGTACAATATCGCTATGACTCGTATCAACAGGAATTGCAAAATACTTACCTTTCTTTTGTTAAAAACAATCCGAATTCCTATATTAGTTTAATGATTATCATGGAATTAGAGCCTCAAATAGGAAATGTCGAAACGATTAATACTTTATTAAAAGGATTAAATCCTGAAATTCAAAATTCTGTAACCGGAAAATTATTTGCTAATAAAATCCAAGCGTATAAAGCAACAACCATCGGTTCAATCGCTCCGGATTTTACGCTGAACGATCCGAATGGTAAATTGGTTCATTTATCTGATTTTCGCGGAAAATATCTGTTAATTGACTTCTGGGCAAGTTGGTGTATCCCTTGCCGTAGAGAAAATCCGAATGTCGTAAGGGCATACAATTCATACAAAAACAAAAACTTTGAAATATTAGGCGTCTCCTTAGATGGAAAAGAACAAAAGGAAGCATGGCTTCAAGCGATACAAAAGGATCAACTCGCCTGGCCTCAAGTATCCGATCTGAAAGGATGGAGAAGCTCGGTAGCTATTCAATATAACATCACTACTATTCCGCAAAACTTTCTGTTGGACCCCAATGGCGTTATCATTGCAAAAAATTTGAGAGGCGAAGCGCTTCCTGCTAAATTAGCTGCATTGTTTGATTGACATCTGTTCGCTCCGGATGATAGCGAAGAATGAACTGAGGCGTTGGACGTTGTCCGGAAGTATAGTCGTAGATGCAAAATAAATTAAGAAGTTTTATTCCGTAAAAAAAGAAAGGGATCATTCACCAAGAATAATCCCTAACCAACATTATATAAACATGAGAACGATGAAAACAATTTTTATGTAAAGAATGATTGTTTTATTTTCTTCATTAATTACACGACAAAGGTATGACCTATTCAAGTAATAGAAAAGCTATTACACGAGTAAAAATGAGGCCTGATTTAACCATTTTCGTATATTTTAATATGTAGTTTTTTATTATGAAGAAAATAAGAAGAAATAAAAATATTTAAACTACGTTTTCTATACAATCAATACATTAGTTATCAAAACCGGACTATTTATATCTTACTCTTTCGAAAATTCCGATTTCTTTGTAAACTAAATATTTTTTTTTACAAAAAATATTTTAGTTAAAACTCAATATTGACTGTAAAAGAGGAATTATTATTTCTCCATTTCGTTAAATGGCTGTACTTTAGCATACAATATAAATTGAGAACAAAGAATTCTTTTACGTATAACTCTTATTAAATAAGTTATGAAAGATAATTGTGTTTATAATGCTCTTCTAAATGAAATCAGGAAAAAAATTCCTCAAAATTCCAAACTGGTAAATAAGCTTGTTGATATTTTATATATTGAAAAAGAGGCTGTATACCGGCGATTGAGACGTGAAGTCCCTTTCACATTTCAGGAAATTGTAATTCTTTCCAAGCAATTAGGAATTTCATTGGATTATATTATGGAAATTGATTCCCATAAAAAACGATCTTTTCAATTAAAATTAATAGAATACATGAATCCGTGTGAAATCGATTATTCAATGATACAGGATTATGTAAATATAATTCAAAATTCAAAAAATAAAACGGCTACCGAAACCGGCGTCGTATCCAATATATTGCCTCAAACTCTTTATTCCGGATTTAAACTTATTTCCAAATTCTATATATTCAAATGGCATTATCACTACGATTATAACCGGATAAAACCTTTTCACGAAATGATTGTTCCGGAAAGAATATCAAATTTATTCACTGATAATTATATTGAATCAAAAAATATATTCGACACATCCTATATACTCGACAGTCTGATTATCCAAAACCTGGTTAACGACATTAAATACTTCAACAGTATCCGGCTTATCAAGAAGGACGACGTTGTCCTTATAAAAGAAGAATTAATCCGATTTGTAGATTATCTGGAAGCAATCGCCACCGACGGGTATTTTAAAGAAACAAAAAATAAAGTGCAGATTTATATTTCCAATATAAATATCGACACCAATTATACTTACCTGAATACTCCGAATTATAAATTAAGTATGATATGGACCTTTATTTTAACATCTACCATATCTATGGATATAAAAACATTCAATATTATAAAAAATTGGTTTTGGTCAATCATCCGTAATTCAACCTTAATTACAATAACCGGAGAAAAAGAACGGATTTTATTTTTTGAAACCCAGCGAAAAATAATAGAAGAACTTTAATTTTGAAGGCAGAAGCTATAAGCTATAAAAAGTTGTTTATTTCTTACATCTGACGCTAAACAAAATGGACAACCATTGCACCTGGCAACAATTCTTTCAAGGCCTTTTTCCGTAGCAAAAACAAGGTGATTGTTTATCTTTCCAAGCAAGAATATATGTTTTACAACATGTTTTATAACATAGTATTACAATTAATTGCTGATTTAGTTGTTTTTTTATAATTTGCGCAGTTTTTAAAAAAACGACCAATGTTTATTGTTAAACCTAATATTTATAATTGGATATCATGAAAGTATATCAAACAAATGAAATTAAGAACATCACTTTAATCGGTAGTTCCGGATCGGGTAAAACCACTCTCGCAGAAGCTATGCTTTACGAGAGTGGGGTTATAAAACGGAGAGGCTCAGTAGAAAATGGAAATACGGTTTCCGACTATTTCCTTGTTGAAAAAGAATACGGTTATTCGGTATTCTCCACTATTTTCAGCGTGGAATGGAACAATAAAAAATTGAATTTTATCGACAGTCCGGGGTCCGACGATTTTGCAGGCGCTGCAGTTTCCGCATTAAATGTGACCGACGCTGCATTGATGATTCTTAATGCTCAATATGGTATTGAAGTAGGAACAATTAATATGTTCCGCTATACCGAAAGTCTGAATAAACCATTAATATTCCTTGTCAATCAAGTAGATAAAGACAGTGCCGATTTCGATAACGTATTGACGCAATTAAAGGAAACTTACGGAGGGAAAGTAATCCTTGTTCAATATCCCGTTCAGACAGGACAAAACTTCCATCAAATGATTGATGTGTTGAAAATGAAAATGTATCAATGGAAACCGGAAGGCGGCGCCCCTGAAATTTTAGATATTCCGGCTGCTGAAGCAAGTAAAGCCGAAGCGCTGCATAATGCTCTGGTTGAAGCGGCTGCTGAAAACGATGAGGCATTAATGGAGAAATTCTTTGACAAGGGAAGTTTATCGGAAGATGAAATGCGGGAAGGAATTAGAAAAGGATTGATTACGCGCGGAATGTTTCCGGTTCTTTGCGCTTCCGGTTCAAAAGATATGGGCGTTCGCCGTTTGATGGAATTTTTGGGAAACAATGTTCCTACAGTGAATGAAATGCCGGCTTATAAAAATACGGAAGGTAGAGATATTCTTCCCGATTCGACACTTCCTACCAGTCTTTTTGTTTTTAAAACAACCGTAGAGCCTCATATCGGCAGAGTATCTTATTTCAAAGTAATGTCCGGAACCATAAAAACAGGAGATGACTTAACGAACGAAAATCGAGGATCTAAAGAACGCATCTCACAATTGTTTGTCGTAGCGGGACAAAACCGTACGGAAGTATCCGAATTGCAGGCAGGCGATATTGGCGCTACCGTTAAATTGAAAGATGTAAGCACCGGAAATACATTGAATGGAAAAGGAGTGGACAATAAGTTTGATTTCATCAAATATCCGAATTCCAAATATCGTCGTGCAATCAGAGCGATAAATGAGGCCGATTCCGAAAAACTAATGGAAATTCTGACGCGGATGCGCGCAGAAGATCCGACTTGGGTGATTGAACAATCCAAAGAATTAAAACAGGTAATTCTTTCCGGACAAGGTGAATTTCACTTGAAAACTTTAAAATGGCGAATTGAGAATAACGATAAGTTGATGATTGAATTTATTGAGCCGAAAATCCCTTACCGCGAAACAATTACAAAATCGGCACGCGCCGATTATCGACACAAGAAACAATCCGGAGGCGCCGGTCAATTCGGAGAAGTCCACTTAATTGTTGAACCCTATCAGGAAGGAATGTCGATGCCCGAAATTTATAAATTCAATGGACAGGAATTTAAAATACAAGCGCGGGACGTTCAGGAACATCTGCTTGAATGGGGAGGTAAATTAGTATTCGTAAACTCCATTGTAGGAGGTTCGATTGATGCCCGCTTTTTACCGGCCATTTTGAAAGGAATTATGGGACGAATGGAACAGGGCCCTTTGACCGGTTCTTATGCGCGGGACGTGCGCGTTATCGTTTACGACGGAAAAATGCATCCGGTCGATTCCAACGAAATTTCGTTTATGTTAGCCGGAAGGAACGCTTTTTCCGAAGCATTTAAAAATGCCGGCCCGAAAATCCTTGAGCCGATTTACGATATAGAAGTTTCTCTTCCATCGGAATACATGGGCGATGTAATGGGCGATTTGCAAGGACGACGCGCTATGATTATGGGAATGTCCTCTGAAAAAGGGTATGAAAAACTAATGGCTAAAGTACCATTGAAAGAAATGGGCAATTATTCTACTTCTTTGAGTTCCATCACAGGCGGACGCGCTTCATTTACAATGAAATTTGCGGCCTATGAATTAGTGCCGAGTGATGTACAAGACAAATTGTTGAAAGAATACGAAGCGCAACAGGAAAACGAATAATCGAATTCCGAAGTTAGGAGTTGATAAATGAGCAAGTAAACGAGAAAAGAGATGAATCTTGCTTCTCGTTTACTTTTTTATTACTTTTGTTTCAAAATTTGTGATAATTTTCATGGAACAAAAAATTTTACGAACCGAAAATTTGGTAAAAAGATACAGAAACCGTACGGTTGTCAACCATGTTTCGATCGATGTAAAACAAGGTGAAATTGTGGGTTTATTAGGTCCTAATGGAGCCGGAAAAACAACCACTTTTTATATGGCGGTGGGGTTAGTAACACCTAATGAAGGAAAAATATTCCTTGATGACAGAGACGTTACTAAATATCCTGTTTACAAACGCGCACAGATCGGAATAGGTTACCTGGCGCAAGAAGCATCTATTTTTCGGAAAATGTCGGTAGAAGATAATATTCGTTCCGTACTGGAAATGACAAATAAATCGCCCGAACATCGGAAAGAAAAATTGGAGAGTCTAATAGCGGAATTTGGATTGGGAAAAGTACGGAAGAATTTGGGCGATCAACTGTCGGGAGGGGAACGCCGCAGGGTGGAGATAGCCCGTTGCTTAGCGATTGATCCCAAATTTATCATGCTTGACGAACCTTTTGCCGGTATCGATCCGATTGCTGTTCAAGATATCCAACAAATAGTAGGTGAACTGAAACATAAAAATATCGGTATCCTGATCACCGATCACAACGTGCACGAAACACTGAGCATCACCGACCGCGCTTATCTTTTATTTGAGGGAAAAGTTTTATTTCAAGGAGTTGCCGAAGAATTAGCGGCAAATCCGATTGTAAGAGAAAAATATTTAGGACGGGATTTTGAATTGAGGAAAAAGGCGCTGTGAGTTTTTTTCCTGTGAAAGCAACGGTAAGCAGAGTGATCCGGCGCTTTTCGCCAACGTAACGCTCATTGTATTTTTTCTTCGATCAAAGTGAGGGTATGGAAAGGATGGTTTCGACAACTTTAGCCAATTCTTTTTCTGTTAAAATAGATCCTGAAGGCAAACATAATCCTTTATCAAACAACGATTCACAGATTCCTTCGCCGTAATACGGATAATCGCTGAAAACCGGTTGCAGATGCATCGGTTTCCACAAAGGGCGCGATTCGATATTGGCGTTTTCCAAGGCCAATCGCAAATCTTCGCGCGTGATGCCGCCGGTTTTTTCCGGATCGACGATAATCGTTGTCAGCCAGTAATTAGAATAAAAATCCGGCGAAAGTTCCGATTGAAAAGTAATTCCTTCGATTCCGGCTAAATGTTTGCGATAGAATTGATTGTTTTTTCTTCGTTGTTCCACCCGTTCGGACAATACCTGCATCTGTCCCCGTCCGATTCCGGCTACGATATTACTCATCCGGTAGTTGTAACCGATATGCGAATGTTGGTAATGCGGAGCGGCGTCACGGGCTTGTGTAGCCAGGAAACGCGCTTTTTTTACCCATCCTTCGTTTTTCGATACGAAAGCCCCGCCTCCCGAAGTGGTGATGATTTTATTCCCGTTGAACGACAATGCGGCGATTTCGCCGAACGTCCCGCAATGAATGCCTTTATATGTAGAACCCAACGCTTCGGCAGCGTCCTCTAAAACAGGAATTTCATATTGATCGGCAATTGTCCGGATTTCTTCTATTTTTGCCGGCATTCCATACAAATGAACGGGTATGATCGCTTTCGGTTTTTTACCTTTCGCAATCCGGTCTTTGACGGCTCGTTCCAAATGTTCCGGCGACATGTTCCATGTATCTTTTTCGCTGTCGATAAATACCGGTGTGGCATTCTGATAACGGATCGGATTGGTGGACGCCGAGAAAGTGAAACTTTGGCAAATCACTTCATCACCCGGGTGAACATTCAATAGAATTAACCCCAGATGTAATGCGGCGGTTCCGGAAACGAGCGTAGCTACATGTACGTGATCACTAAGAAATGTTTCAAGGTCGTTTTCAAAAGCATCGACGTTAGGGCCAAGCGGAGCAACCCAGTTGGAGTCGAACGCTTGCCGGATAAAATCCTGTTCGTGGCCGCCCATGTGAGCCAGGGAAAGCCAGATACGGTTCTTGTTCATGATTTTACAGTATCAAAAATTTTGTGGATAAATAAAAACAGATTGTATTTCTAAAAACGGTTGCTTACGTTTGTCCGTTACAGATACAATTTCAACCCATTCAGGTAACATATCTCCGTATTCCGGCACAATGTCAGGCGTAATAATAACTTGCGTAAATAAAGAATTTTCAGAGGAAACAAGTAAAATAATAAAACTATTTAAGCGTGTAATTGTCTAAATATGCTTTCAATCGTCCACTCAAAAAATAGGGCAAATTTAACAGTTTAAACCGGTTTCCTTTATTGGTTTGATGTTCTTCCAACTGTATTTTTCCGGCATAAAACCGCACCGCAAAGTTCGCTTTGGACGTATCAATGTATTGAAGCAACGACCGCAGTTTTCCACACGTACCTGATTTTACTTCTACCGGTATCATTGTCCCGTTGTAAGGAAACATAAAGTCAATTTCGGCTTCAGACTGTTTTTTGTCGCGTACCCAAAAATGCAATGCGTTAAGAAAGCTGTCGTTTGACGCCAGCAATTCTTGTCCCACAATGTGTTCCGTTATTTTACCCTGATACAGGTCGTTTAAATCCTTCGTACCGAACAATTCTTTTTGCAAGCCTGAAAAAAAGTTCAACATTCCGGTATCCAGTACTTGCAAGCGTGGCGATTTTTTTATATCCGGTAAAAAGGGCGGTTCGATTTGCGTAGTCGGAAATACCAAATGTATCAACATTGCCTTTTCCAATATTCGCAAAACTTCCGACATTTCTTTGGAACTGTACGACGATGCACCGAAGCCCTGAAATTTTATTCGTCTGCCGGCTTCATAAAAAATAGTGCGTATTGCATGTCGCAAGAGTTGGATTTGTCCTGTATTTTTTGCATATTTTTCGGTATCGTCAAAATAGGGTATCAATAGTGACTCATATACATTTTGCAAGGCGATTAAATCCCGTTTTTCCACATAATTAGCTACTATTTCGGGCATACCGCCTATCAGGGTATAAGTGTGGAAAAACTGCAACAGTTTTTCGTATGCAAAATCGGGTAACGGCGTTTTATTATACGCTTCCAAAGCCCTGTCTTCGCCCATAGCGGCAAGAAATTCTGCAAATGATACCGGACGAACCGCGCGGTATTCCACCCTGCCAACCGGAAAACTGATACTTTTTCCCAGTAACGTTTCCAGTAGTGATCCGGCAGCCACCACGTGCAAATCAGGAAAATCCTCATAAAAATACCGTAGCATAGCCACTGCTTCCGGCGATTGCTGTATTTCATCGATAAACAACAAGGTATCATGCAGATTCTCCATTTTTTTATTGTAATGAAAAAAGACCGCCTGCACAATTTCACCGGCCGAATGATAGTGAACAAAAAAATTCTTGTCTGATGCTCGTTCCAAATTCAAGTGGATGTATTGATTAAATTCGGAAGCAAACTGTTCAACAACAGTGGTTTTCCCTACCTGTCGCGCTCCGCGTAACACGAGCGGTTTTCGCCCTGATGCGTTTTTCCATTCTTTAAGTTCATTTACTATTCGTCTTTTGAACATAGCGCCTGATTTGAATTTAATTTGCTGCAAAGATATGCATAAATTTTGTTTTTCACAAAGTCAGGGCAAATTTTCATCAAAAATAGCACAAAGTCAGGGCAAATTTTCATCAAAAATGGCACAAAGTCAGGGCAAATTTATATATTCCGGAAATATAAGATGCTGCAACCGTATGGATTGATATCGGGATAATCGCTTTTTTAACGTCCCATGGTGAGAATTGTAAAGTCATTGAAAACGTCCTTTAAATATTTATAATGAAAATGGCAGCTATCAATTGATTATTCTGCAAGGATTTCCGAAAGCAGTTACATTATCAGGAATATCCCTTACAACCACCGATCCGGCGCCGATAATCGACCATTTTCCTATTTTAATTCCTTGCATGATTGTTGTTCCCGCTCCGATGAAACTGCCTTCACCGACTTCCACATTACCGCAGAGTATGGCTCCGGGAGCGATATGAACGTAATCTTCAATCAAGCAATCGTGATCGATAGAAGCTCTTGTATTAATGATGACATGTTTTCCTATTTGTGCGGAAGATTGTATAATTGCCCCTTGCATGACAACCGTTCCCTCTTTGATGGAAGCCAAATCCGAGATTGAAACGGAGTTTGCCAGTAAGGCCGGATAATATATTACATTGTTAAATTTTTCAACAATTTTTTTACGGATTGCGTTGTTTCCGATACTGATAATCAGAGGAGAACGAATATTTGTATGAGAAACCGGTATTCCCATGAACGTATGGATAGCCGGATTGTCGTCGAAGATTTCAGAAACAGTAATGCGATTGGATTTCAGGATGTCGATGATGACTTTCGCGTGTCCGCCGGCTCCATATAAATAAACTGTTCGCATTTGCTTAATTCCGCATTTTTTGAATTTCACTCAAATACCGTCCGGCTAAAAAATTCCGGTCAAAATATTTTTTAGCGTATTTATAACCGTTGATTCCTTGTTTTTGCAATAAATCCGGATGGGCTAAATAAAACCGTATTTTTGCTGCAAAATCTTCCGGTTTTTCCGGCTCTATAAATATTCCGGCGTCGGCATTTTCCACTAATTCTCTTGAAACGCCATCAATAGCCATCAGAATCGGTTTTTTACACGACATGTAATCAAACGTTTTGTTCGAATAGATGGTCTTGAATGTATCCGCTTTTTTCAGGACAGAGGTTCCCATTTCAGAGGCGATAATGTATTTTAATGCTTCTTGCTTGGAAACCGGATCTAAAAAGGAGACATTCTTGCAATTTCTTTTTTTTGCCAATTCCATCAATCGCGGTTTTTCCATTCCCTGACCGATCAAAAGGAATTGTACGTTGGTGTCTTCCAATAATTTTGCGGTTTCAATTATTTGTTGCAAATGGTTAGCAAGCCCGTGAGCGCCGACGTACGTAATAATAAACATATTATGGTACCCTTTTTCTTCTCGAAATCTCTCTCTGTCAAAATTTTGCAGCAATTCATCCGAAAGAGAAAAATCTGCGGCATTAGGTATAAAAATAATTTTTTCCGCAGGGATATTTTTTTCGTTCATGAGTTTTGTTCGAAAGGCAGGCGTCAGAACATTGATTAATGCAGCTTTTTGATATATGAATCTTTCGAATAGAAACGCCGTTTTTATCAAGAGTTTATTTTTTAAAACGCCTGTATCAATGGCTGATTCCGGCCATAAATCGCGCACTTCGAACACAAATGGAATTTTTCGTATCCGAGATAATAAATAAGCGGTAATCCCCACAAACAAAGGAGGAGACGTTACAATGATGATGTCAAATTTTCTTTTTATTTTAAATCCGCCGGCAAACAAGGATGAAAAAACGAAAGAAAAATATCCCCACATTCTGCCGGCAAAATTCGAATTATATGTTTCGGAAACATGACACCGCCATACTGAAACATTCCCCTGTTTTTTGTGAACAATCAATTTCCCTTTGTATTCGGCGCGTTTTTCGCTTCCTCCATAATGCATCATTCCGGCTAAAACGGTCACTTGATGACCTTGTTCCATCCAGATTTTAGTCATTTCATTGAAACGGGAACCTCCGGCTTCATTTTCTTCCAAAAAATATTGATGAATGAGAAGTATATTCATTCGATCTTTTTTTAATTTTCTTTAATTGTTATTTTTGTTTCTATACGATTTTCTTTTTCACCGGCAGTAAAAATAAACCGGTTAACAAGTTCTTTTTGACCGTAGTAAGGAGAATAAAAGGTTTTTTCTTTTTTGAACGGATTTAAGGAATCCCATCTTAACCGGTCGTTTTCCGGAAAATGCCAAAGTTGCTTTATTTGCTTGCCATCCGGCTTATTATGAATAATATCCGTAATGTGCCATTCGGGTTTATTCTTATATTTCCGGATAATACGCTCGTGAATTATATTGGCTGATAAATGGCGAAAACAAGACACTTTTCCCCTAAACTCAAACCATTCATTTTGTTCTTCTATTTGGGCATTTATTGCTTGCGACCAATAATACCAAATAAAACGGGCGCCTTTGAGCATTTGATCGTAATCGTCCAGCATAACCGTATTATGGGAGGCCGTACCCATAAAATATTTCAGTTCATCATCACTTGTATTGTACTTATAAGTTCCGCCATCAAGAAATATATTTTCTCCTTTGTACCAAATATCTACGTGCAAGTTATCGGCATGAGCCGGCCGGTCGTTATGTTTCCCGCATCTTATAAAAGTGAAAATTTCAGCTTCCCGAATTAAATAATATCCTCCGGCTTTGAAACAACTGATTCCTCCTTGTTTTTTGATCGGTTCAAAATCCGGTTTTTTACTTTTTCCGTACCAAAATGTATCTTCACAGTATTCTTTATATAAAGATTTTCCGGTCAGAAGAATATGTAAAGCGTCCAATTGCGGGCGGTAATCGCGGTAATCGTTATCGGATAACTTAAAAAATAAAGCGCCGTCGTTAGAGCCGTAATTTGGCAAATAACCGGTTCTGTCTTCCTGACATTGATATAAAAAATTCAACGATTGATAAGCCCTGTTATACACAAGCGGATTAAACGGATCTGTATTTAAATCGGCTATTTTTATCGCCCAAGTCAACAATTGAATAACTACCCGGTGGTAATTCATGCTAAACTGCAAAAAAGTACCATCGTCGTAAATCTGATACTCGATTTCTTTCTCAAACCACCTTTTACCTTTTCGCTTCCAAGAAGAAACATTCGGGAATTGAGGGAAAAGAGTCGAAACAATATATAACGTCAAAGTCTCAGTCAACGCATGATTGTTTCGAACGGTTATTCTCGAAAAATGGATATTATGATACACATGATGAAGTTGCCGGTAAATGGAATGAAGCAATTTTTGAAATAAATCTTCCGTTAAAGAATCCGAATTTTTATAAAAATACAAAGCAAAAATCCAGTTCAATAAACGTAACGAGATTTCCTGGCTGCATTTGAAATTCGGCCCCTTATTGAGTGGATTTGCTTTTATCCAACTTTCGATCTCCTGAAAAACAAACGGCGAATGGTCTTCATCAAAATGGTAATCGTAACGAATAATGGTATATAAATACGAAAAACGAGACTTTTCCCAAACATATTTGATGTCTCCGGCTTCTTTGCTGTAGTCGTCAATTTCCGTCCAATGCCTGTTTACATCGTAGCGATAGCCGTTGTCCGGATTGGTCAACCAATCATAATGCACTCCGACATCGAAATATTGAGCGTTGAAAAAAGGTATTTCACCATTCAAAATTCTTTCAAACGATTGTTTCAGGTTTTCATCCGGTTGTTTTTTTAATGTAATATCGTTCCTGGATTGAAAAAAGAATGGCTTGGAAACGTTTTTCCATTCCGCTAAACTCATTGTTTGAACCGGTTGGGGATCGGTTGGAAACTTTCTTTTCAGGATACCGGATTTGCGTTTTAATTCAAAGAATAAGCGGTAGGAAATATAACGCACCCCCATATTGCAAAGCAATTGTTTGTATAACGCAAACTTGTGAATCAAGATTTTTTAAGGCTAAATATCAATCCAACTTTTTTCCTTTAAACTTTCGATGCAGGCAAAACTTGCTTGTGTTGTGTTGACAATGCTGTCGAAAGGAATAAGCGCCTCCCCACCGGTTTTAAGTCTTTCATTCAACAAAGCAAACTGTGCGTTATGCCCTTTATCCTGACGGCTTCTCATTTTTGAAAAACCTTTAAACCCATATCCTTTCAATTCCATCCAGTTGTCTAAGATCAAGGTTCTTTCCTGCGAATAGATCTCAAATCGTTCTTTCGAATATGCCTTACTTCCGTTTGCAAAATAATTTATCGCAGCATTGCATCCGTTCTCATATTTCAATAATATTGATACATTATCCGTATTTTCCTTCGGATTAACCCCCATCGAATTAACGCAAACAGAAACGACACGGCTTCCGGCAAGGAAAGAACACATATCAATATAATGACAGGCTTCACCTGTTATTCGTCCTCCTCCAATTTCCATATCTTGTATCCAAACATCCTGAGGTATGAAACCGGCATTCATGGTCGCTATTATATTCATTTGAGAGTTGCCTGACAGTTGTTTCATCTTTACTGCGAATGGAGAGAAGCGTCTGTTAAAACCAACCGTTAATGTTACATTTTGATGTTTTTTATATATGGAGATAATTTCATTCAGTTCGGTTTCATTTAAGCATAGCGGTTTCTCTACAAAAACATTTTTCCCGGCTTGCAATACATCCTTAACCATCTTTGCATGCGCATTATGGCGGGTAGTTATTAATACCAAGCCTATTTCCGGGTCGTTTAATATCTCGTTATAATCCGATATTGCGTATTCTGCATTTGCTTTTTTAGCCAGGATTTTAGCGGATAAACCTTGTGCGCTCGCGATATACTTTATTGCTGCATTTGCTTTTTGTAAAGCGGGGAGCATCGTTGATGAAGTGAAATTCCCGGCTCCGATTATCCCTACTTTTGCTGAGGATGGATTGAATTTTGACGATTCAATTTTTATTTTAGATCTTAATTTTTGTTCTTCCGGATATTTCAGGATGGAAGCTATTACCCCTTTTTTCTTCATGTCGCCATATATTTGCTCATAATTTTCCAATGGAACAACTTCTGAAATCAACGGTTTTACATCCAACATTCCGGTCGAAATTGCTTGTAATACGGCTTCAAAATTGCGTTTTTCCGTCCAGCGGACAAAGCCAGGCGGGTAATCCTGTCCTTTATTTTCGTAATCCTCCTCGTAACGTCCCGGACCATACGAACAGGAAACCTGAAACGAGAGTTCTTTCTTATAAAAATCGTCCCTGCGAAGGTCAAGGCCAATGACGCCGACAAGAACGATACGCCCTCTTTTACGAGACATTAACGCTGACTGGTGAATTATATCATTTGTTTTTGCAGAAGCCGTTATAATAACGCCATCACAACCTGCCGAACTTGTCTGTTCCAAAACAAAACCGACGATATCTCCATCGGTTGCCGAGTTAAAAGCAATGATTCCTTTGCTTTTAGCCAAGTCAACCTTTTGTTGATCGAAATCGACGCCTATTACACAACAACCGTTCGCTTTTAGTAACTGGGCGGTAATCAAACCAATCAATCCCAGACCAAAAACAACAACCGTTTCACCCAATGCAGGTTGCAACAATCTTATACCTTGTAAGCCAATGGAACCGATAACAGTAAATGTTGCTTCGTCATCGGTGACATTATCGGGTATTTTAGCGACTAAGTTTTGCGGAACGCAAACCACTTCGGCATGATTACCGTTTGAGGCAACACGATCGCCTGTTTGAAAGGAAGTAACGCCTTTGCCGACAGCAATCACTCGTCCTGCATTGCAATAGCCCAAAGGCAGAGGTAAACTTAGCTTATTGAAAACCGCCTCCAAAGTCGGCATTAATCCGTCGGCTTTTATTTTATCCAACACTTGTTTGACTCGTTCCGGTTGTTGACGCGCTTTTTCAATTAAATTGGCTCTGCCGAATTCCACGAGCATCCGTTCGGTACCTAAGGAAACCAGAGAATGGGTAGTTTGAATTAATACACAACCCTCGCGCACTTGCGGGGTTGGAATTTCCTCCAAAAGAGTTTGACCGGATTGGAGGTCTTGAATGATTTGCAACATAAAAAATATTTAAATTCTTCTTGTGAAAGAAAATACAGGTAAAATGAATAA
>JAIRLY010000361.1 GCA_031259075.1 Dysgonamonadaceae bacterium
TATACCATTTTCATAAAGGCAGGTATGGTTATCGGCGGATAACTGCTGAGATGAGTAATTTAGGCTACAAGATAAATCATAAAACCGTTCAAAAGTTAATGGGGATACTAGGCTTAAAGTGTAGTATAAGAAAAGAACATTATCGTTCATATCGAGGTGAAATTGGCAAAATGGATATAGAAAAGCATTAGAAGAGCATGGGATGATTGTCCAAAATATGTCCCGAAAAGGGAATTGCCTGGATAATGCAGTGGCTGAAAACTTCTTCGGAATTATGAAATCGGAACTCTTCTATGCTGAGAATTTTGAAACGGCAGCTGATTTTGTAAAGTCGTTAGAACAATATATTGATTACTACAATAATCAGAGAATAAAAAACAGATTAAATGGCTTGAGCCCAGTGAAATACCGAGCTCAATATAAATATAGTTAGTATTAATCTGGCTAACTTTTGGGGGGCACTTCAAATTCGGCACAGCCTCGTTTTCTTCAACCGTCGGGGTGAGACGATTCGAACGTCCGACCACACGCCCCCCAGAAGAAATTAATTATTTTTAACTCGCTTGTACAGAGGGTATAATTGTCGCAATAAATCAAGATTGCAAATTATTCGCAAAATTAATCTACTGGATAAAATTTACTTCCAATGATGGAATTGATCCCGTTCGATCTAATTGTATACTTTAATTCTTTGTGAACATCCCCCCCCTGCTTTCCTCAATACAAATACTGTAAGTTGATGTATTAGAATTGAGCAGAGCCAAAAACAGGGATCGTTTTCGTGTGTTTTCAGTAGCGTGTAAACGAACTTGTAAAAGACATTACAGTTCTTCCAATTCAGATATATACTTCCCTAATCCTTTCATCACAACGCCCCCGAATCCCTATCCTCCCAAAAACCGCCTCTTCACATACCGCACCACCAACCCTCCCACAACGATTGCTATCCCGATCCGTCCCATCCAGATCTGGAAATGCTGCCAACCGGAAACATACTTCACCGGCTTGTCCACCTCCACCGGATAAGGAACCCGAATCGTATCATTCACATACACCGAATCCCGCAACAGCCGGTCCCGGTACCGATAGCGGTATCTTTCTATCCAAACCGTATCACTCTTCCCCCGAATAACGATCGAATCCCGCAGGTAAATCGAATCCCGCAGGTAATTATCCCGATACTCCGTGCGAATACTCTCCACCGGCACATACACCGTCTTACAAGCCGTGAAACCGATGAAAAACAGAACGAAAAATACAGTTATTCTCATTGTCATAAAAAATAAAACATGCCCGCACTTGGACACCTCCTGGACACAAAAAAGGCGGTAAAATCTTTTGTTGGATTTACCGCCCTGTGGATTGATGAATTGTTATTTAGATTTCTTACATCACATTTTTGTCGTATTTGAATACAGCTACATCGCTTATTGTTTTTAAGCAATATCCTCGTTTTGACACCACTCCCTGTTTAAGGAGAGTTTCATAGTGCGCGCTTGCCTGTTCAAATTTTTCACAAGTTTCCTGATCATACGAAACTTCACCTTCGGCGACCGCATTTTTTACCTTTTGTTCAATTGTTTCCATTTTTTTTTCAAATATACTTTCTCGTATGTATAAATATTCCTATTTCATTTTTTCTTATATAATCCGCAGACAATGTATGGTATGATCTTACAATCTGTTGCAAATCAGGGCTCTTGCCATAATCTGTGATTTGTAATTTCAATTCTCTTTCCAGAATTTCTATATTTATTGGCCTTCCATGTGATTTCCATAAATTATTATCAGTTAACTTCGTAGCTATATCTTCGGCTCTTAATATTTTATCCTGTTCTGTTACTGGCTCACCTTTTTTGGTTGTATTGTGAATTTCCCAATTTTTGAATTTATATTTTACGAGCCATCTTTTCAGTAAATCAATCGACAAGTCTCTTGCTTGTTCATAAGCCCTTAATTCAGCTAAATCAAACTCCTTTAATATAATAAACTCCGCCGGAGTAAGAGTGTTTTTGGATGATTTGGTCAAAAGTTCATTGATTTTATCCAAATAACCAAGTGCAGGAACAAAACGTCCTTCCCTGTTTTTTACTTGTGGATCTATTGGCCCCAAAACTGAGAAAAAATCCATATAAATATTATCTCCACTCATACAGAAAATAGTTCCTGCACTAAACGCATGACTTGGAACAACAAAATTAACCTCATCATAAAATCGACGGAGAATATTCACATATCTTTCTACGGCCAAAGAACTACCTCCTTCGGTAGTTAATATCACCGATATCCTTTTTTTATCTACGTTCAGTTGATTTCCGTTGAGCAAATTGCCATCATTTGATAAGTCTTCAACTATTTGTAAAAAGTCATTTTCAATACCATCGATTATCGGTCCGCTATATGACAGAACATCGGAAGATAAGGCAATTTCCAGTCGATTCAATTCAAAGTCCAAATGTTCTTGTATTCGTTTATTTACAGAGTTTTTCATGTACGCTAAATTGTAACTGCAAATATAACGCAAAAACGACAAATGTAGTACACATCATGTGTTAAAATATTCGGCGATCATTTTCCTTTTTCAGGG
>JAIRLY010000058.1 GCA_031259075.1 Dysgonamonadaceae bacterium
TATTCGGAACTTAACGACCCTGTTGACCAATTGGAGCGCTTTGCGGCACAGGCGAAATTGAAAGAACGTGGCGATGATGAGGCCATGTTTATCGACATGGATTTTGTGCGTGCGCTAGAATATGGCATGCCGCCCACTTCCGGCATGGGTGTGGGCATTGACCGCTTGGTGATGATGATGACCGGTGCGCAATCCATACAGGATGTGTTACTGTTCCCGCAAATGCGGCCGGAGAAAGCCATATCAATTTCTTGAGTTAAAAATGGAAAATGAATAATTTAAATCTTCAATAGAAAATGTCGAAAGAAATAACAGACGAAAATTTATGTGCAGTAGTTGTTTGGTACAATCCGAATGAAGAAATTGCTAAGAATATCTTGCGTTACAATACAGGTGTACACAAGGTTTTTGTTATAGATAATTCGGATAAAAATAATCAATCGTTATTAGATGGATTAAAAATAGAGAATGTTTGTTATCATTTTATTGGAGAAAACAAAGGTATTGCAGTCGCATTAAATATAGGATTTGAGTATGCCCGGAAGTGTCATGCGGAATGGGTACTGACAATGGATCAGGATAGTATTTTTGAAGGTGCAAATTTTGAAAATTACAAAAAAGAAATTATTAACTACATAGATAAAAACGAAGTTGCTATATTTTCTATTAAACATGACTTTGGCAATCTAGCTGAGAAAACCGTTACCAACCTTGATAGATACTGCGAAAAAAAACGGGTAATGTGTTCCGGTAATGTCGTATCATACCGTGCATATCATCAAGTAGGCGGATACAGAGATGATTTTTTTGTAGATTGGGTGGATTTTGAATTTTGTGCACGTATTAAAATGGCAAATTACCGAATAATAGAGTGTACACAAGTAATCTTAAAACATTTTTTAGGAGAAAGGATCATAGAAACTACGTTTTTTGGTGCAAAAAAATACATTCCCGATTATCCCTTGTGGAGAAAATATTATTTAGCAAGAAATGTATGTATAACGGCGAAAATTCACAAATCCATGCGCTATAGTATGTATTGGCGTTTATTCCAAGAATTTAAGCAAATATTGCTGTATGAGCATTCTGAAAAAAAATGGGGAAAGATTAGAACTATGTTTATAGCCATTTGTAATGCGGGGAAACCGGTAAACTTTATTGATATAAAAAAGAAATATTGTTAATATGACTCCCCCCCCCAAAAAAAAAGATTTAGTAAAAATTGCAGAGTTTTTAACTCAAAGTGCTATAATTTTATTGATCATCTTCTTCCCATTTAAACTTCAATACAGAATAGTTCCATTAACTTTGTTGTTCGTATTTACAAGTGTTGAAATTGTTATAAAACAACAATGGATGGCCATTTCATTAAATAAGTATACAGCCTATTTTTCAGTGATGCTATTCTTATTTATGTTGTCGTTTATTTATTTTCCATTTGAGCATCCATATCCGAATTTTAGGCTACAGCTGGATCACCGATTATCTCTTTTGGGATTTGGACTTATTGGCCTTGTAGGTACTTTTTCCAGGATTAATTTAAAAACAATTTATTATAGTCTTATAGCAAGCGGATTACTTGTTATCGCCTTTATTGTGTCTGTTAAATTCGGATCACATGTTTTGTATGGGCAACAACTCTCAATTGTGGATGTCAGACAAATGTATGTGAATTACCACATGGGATTTGATTTTTCTCTGAACTTGGGGCTTATTGCTTGTGGTTTCTTGTTTATTAAAAATTTTAAAATAGAGGACATAAAACGGAAATTATTTTTATTATTATCATTCGTTTTATTGCTTTTAGTGTTGTTACTTTCCGAAGGCCGAAGCGGGTTTATTGCATCTATTTTAATAACCGGTTTTTTTATCTTTTACTTTTTGTATATTTATTGTCGAAAGGTTTTTTTTGGAATTTGCTTGCTAATGCTAATCGTCGCTTTTTATGGCATTCTTTCACATGATAGGATAAATTTGGAGCAAATAAAAAATGAACCGAGGAAGCATTTATTTATTAATGCCTGTACGTTAATAAAAGAGAAACCTGTATTGGGGTACGGCATGCAAGGCGCTCAATATTATACTGATTCTGCCCGTTATCGAAGACATCAAACAGACAGCACATTTATAAATACGTGGTATCAAAACGAAATGGTAGACAGCCATAATCAATATATTCAAATTACCGTAGAATATGGATTCTTGGGCTTACTGATATTATTATTACTTTTTACTATGCCGATATTTTTAGTCTCCAAGGAATATAAATTATTTATGCTGTGTTTTATTTTCTTAACAGGTTTCCAGTCGTTATTTGATGTAACAATTTTTGTGCCGGAGTTTGGGGTCATTTTTGGAATGATAATGACGCTGCATTTAGGAAATACCAAGCAATCGCTCGAATAATTGAATATACTGTTGTGTGTGTTTTTTCCATGAAAACTGTTCGGAATAGCGCTTTATCTCTTCCATCCGTTCGGGATGCCGGCGGTAATCCGTCAAGCTTTCTTCGATGCTTTGACGCATGGCTGCCGGCTCAAAAGAGGAAAAATAATAAGCATATTCTCTTCCAAATTCAGGGATAGAGGATTGCCGGGCAGCAATTACCGGTTTACCGAAACGCATCGCCTCTATGATGGGTAAACCCATTCCTTCATTGGTTGAAGGGAACAACAGGGCTTCACAATGAGCATACAGCCATACTTTGTCGGCTTCGCTAATAATGCCGGGAGTAATGACTCTGTCTTGCAAGCCTTTTTTGCGAATCATCTCTGATATGGTTTTTCCATAAGCGGTATTATGTGCACCGGCAATAATTAGCCGTTTCTCGGGATATTCGTTCATCAAACGAACAAGTGATTGATAATTTTTATTGGGTTTAAAAACCCCAATAGCCAATAAAAAATGGTTTGTATCAATAAATGCAGGAGGTTCTTCTTTCACTTCTGTGGCGAGGTTGACGCCGTTGTAAATAACTTCGATTGGTGATTTTGTTGACAAATTAATTTCAATATCTTGTTTTGTGTAATTAGATATGGCAATAGTTTGAGCAGCCCTTTGCAGGAAAAAATTCAGTTTATTTTTCCTGAGGCGAATTTTTATTCGCGTCTTTTCCCGTATGAAATTTAAATCATGTACGGTAAACACCAGCGGTATATGCTTGTATGGGTAGTAATGAATATCCTGGTGAACGGCATGCCATAGATCGAAAGGTTTGGACAACCGTCGGGGAAAGAGGAAGTGTTTTATTGGCGCGGGCACGATATAGTTTACGTGGTCGCCGAAATATCCGGCAAAGTTATGTGGCACTAAAAAAGTGAATTGAAAATGCGGATTTCGTATCTTGGATAATTCGGCACCATAAGCTAAACATACTTGCCCTAATCCTGTGTTGATATATTTCAGGCGAAGCAAATCAACAAGTATGTGCTTCTTTGTCGCCATAAATTATTTATTCATCGACGCCAAAAATTCCTCATTATTTTGAGTGTGTTGCATCCTGTCGCGTAGAAATTCCATGGCCTCCACGGCATTCATGTCGGTGAGGTAGTTGCGCAGGATCCATATTTTATTAAGCTTGCCTTTATCTAACAATAAATCTTCACGGCGGGTACTGCTCAACGTAACATCTACGGCGGGGAATATCCGTTTGTTCGATAATTTACGGTCGAGTTGCAATTCCATGTTGCCCGTACCTTTAAATTCTTCAAAAATCACTTCGTCCATCTTCGAGCCGGTTTCGGTGAGGGCTGTGGAAAGAATGGTGAGCGACCCTCCGTTTTCAATGTTGCGCGCCGCACCAAAGAAGCGTTTGGGCTTGTGCAGTGCATTGGCATCCACGCCACCGCTCAGCACCTTTCCCGATGCCGGCTGTACCGTATTGAACGCGCGTGCCAGTCGTGTGATGGAATCTAATAAAATAACCACATCATGGCCACATTCCACAAGGCGTTTGGCTTTTTCAAGTACAATGTTGGCTACTTTCACATGACGGTCGGCCGGTTCATCAAACGTCGAAGCAATCACCTCGGCGCGCACGCTACGCGCCATGTCGGTAACTTCTTCGGGGCGTTCGTCAATAAGCAGTACAATCATATATACTTCGGGATGATTGTCGGCAATTGCGTTTGCAATTTCTTTTAACAGCACTGTTTTACCGGTTTTAGGTTGTGCCACAATCAACCCCCGCTGTCCTTTGCCGATGGGCGCAAACATGTCCACCACGCGGGTTGATAAACTGTTGTGCCCTTTGCCTGTGATATTGAATTTTTCATCAGGGAATAACGGCGTGAGAAAATCGAACGGCACACGGTCGCGGATATACTCCGGACTGCGTCCGTTAATGTGTTTTACACGTACCAGCGGCACATATTTTTCCCCTTCTTTCGGCGGACGGATGTCGCCCGTCACCATATCGCCCGTTTTCAATCCGAACAATTTAATTTGCGATTGCGACACATAAATATCATCCGGAGAACTCAGGTAATTATAATCCGATGAACGAAGAAACCCAAAACCGTCGGGCATTAGCTCCATAACTCCGGTGGCCTCAATAATTCCATCGAACTCGGGTTTTTTGATGGGAGTTGTGGCAGATCCCGCTGCTTCATTTTGGGTGAGGCCTCCTGCCGGTTGCTTTTCCTCTTTCCTCTCTTCTTTCCTTGGGGCTTCCTCTTGTTTGGGCGGCGCCGGCGGATTATTTTTAACACTTTCCTCTTTTTTAGCAGGGGCTTGTGCTGCCTGTTTTTCGGTTTTCCGCGGCCGTTGTTGTTTCCTTTCCGTTTTCTTTTCTTCGAATTTCCTCTCTTCGGGTTTCTTTTCTTCGAATTTCTTCTCTTCAGGTTTCTTTTCTTCGTGGCTCTTCTCTTCGCCGGGCGCAGGCTTGTCCACACGTTCGCGTTTCTTACGTGCCGGCTTGGCCGGCTTTTCACTTTCTTTTTCTGCAATGCCTTTAATGGCTTGCTCATCGATGATGCGATAAATCAAGGCTTCTTTTTCCAAAGAATTGATTTTTTTTAATTTTAAATTTTCAGCAATCACACGAAGTTCTTCGATACTTTTTTTGTTAAGTTCTAATATGTCGTACATAAATTAATATTTTTGAGTGGAAATAGTTTGGTGTTACAAACTGGTTTAGAAATGTTTTCGGATTGTAAATTCGCTGCAAAGATACAATAACATTTTTAATCTGCAAATTTTTTCTTTTTTTTATTCCTTAATTTATATTAAATTTGCCGGTAACTTACTCCTCATGGCTATGAATAAATTATTGTCTGTTTCCATGTTATCCTCAAATTTTGGCCAACTTGACGCTGAAGTGAAGATGGTTAATAAAAGTGTGGCCGACTGGTTTCACCTTGATATTATGGATGGTATATTCGTGCCCAATATTTCTTATGGCTTTCCGGTGATGAGAGCCATTGCGAAAGAAGCGGAAAAACCGTTGGATGTACATTTAATGATTCACGACCCCGACCGGTACCTTGGGGTATTTAAAGAGGCTGGGGCTACATGGCTTACGGTGCATTATGAGGCTTGCACACATCTTCACCGTACCTTGCGGGAAATTCATAATTTAGGCATGAAGGCGGGCGTGGCGCTCAATCCGCATACCCCGGTAGCTGTACTGTCTGATATATTGCAAGAAGCCGACCTGATCTTGATTATGTCAGTGAATCCGGGCTTTGGCGGACAAACTTTTATTACGCATACTTACCGGAAAATTGCAGAGATGAAGGAACTTATTTTGCGTGAAAACGCCACTGCACTGCTTGAAGTGGACGGTGGCGTGGGTGCGCAAAATGCCGAAGCGCTCTATGCCGCAGGCGCTGATGTGTTGGTCGCAGGACACGCTGTGTTTGGCGCAGCCGACCCGGCGCAGGCCATGTGCCGGATAAAAGACGGAGTAACCCCAAAATAAAAATAGGTTAACAGATTAATGATGAATAGTATTTTTAAAATTGATTTGCGCTCCACCGCTTCTTTTGTGGACGCCGGAACATTAGACGCTTGGCGCGAGAAAGCGGTGCAGGCTTTAATTAAATTGGAAAGCCGTAAAGGAGAAGGAAATGATTTCTTAGGATGGATCGATCTCCCTGTTGCTTGTACGGCAACTGTGCGGGACGACTTGAAAAATGTGGCCGGTAAACTTTCGCAGGGGATAGAACTTGTGGTGGTGATTGGCATTGGCGGCTCTTATCTCGGCGCCAAAGCCGTACTCGACGCCCTGTCGCACAGTTTTAATACGCTGCTGCCACAGCGCAAACACCCCTTACTGCTTTTTGCAGGACAAAATATCAGTGAAGATTATCATGCCGAATTGCTTGAGGTGGTTAAAAACCATTCCGCAGCCTGCATTGTAATTTCAAAATCGGGGACTACCACCGAGCCGGCCATTGCTTTCCGGTTAATTAAGCAACACTTTGAAGAAAAGTACGGCAAGGCCGGCGCTAAAAATCGCATAGTAGCCATTACCGACAAGGAACGTGGCGCTTTGCGTGTGTTGGCCGGACAGGAAGGCTATTCCACTTTTGTGATTCCCGATGACGTGGGCGGGCGTTTTTCGGTGTTCACCCCTGTAGGCCTTTTGCCCATTGCTGTGGCAGGATTTGATATTGACGCTTTAATAAAAGGTGCAACCGATATGGCGCATCATACCGCAACACAAAAACAGACCAATCCGGCGGTGCAATATGCCGCAGTGCGTAATGCCCTGTATGCGCAGGGCCGGAAAATAGAAGTGTTGGTGAACTATAACCCCAAGCTCCATTATGTGACCGAATGGTGGAAACAACTTTACGGCGAAAGCGAAGGCAAGGCGCACAAAGGGCTGTTCCCTGCCGGTGTGGATTTTACTTCCGACCTCCATTCCATGGGACAGTACCTGCAAGAAGGCGAACGCCATTTGTTTGAAACCGTGTTGAGCGTAGCGCAAGAAAAACATACGCTCACGATCCCGCATGATGAACAAAACCTTGATCAACTGAATTTCTTAGCCGGAAAACGGCTTTGTGAATGTAACAAAATGGCTGAACTGGGCACTCTGTTGGCTCATGTGGACGGCGGTGTGCCTAATATCCACATTGAAATTCCGGCGCTTGACGAATATCATCTCGGCGGACTGCTCTATTTCTTTGAGAAGGCTTGCGGCGTCAGTGGTTACATGCTTGGCGTGAATCCGTTCGATCAGCCGGGTGTAGAGGCTTACAAGAAAAACATGTTTGCCTTGCTGAACAAACCGGGCTTTGAAAAACAAGGCGAAGCCTTGCGAAAACGAATATAACTTGTAACCTATTGTAACTTTTCGGTAAGCTGTTTCATCTCTTCGCTGGGCGAAGCGCCGTCATACAAAATGCGATACGTGGCTTCGGCAATGGACATATCCACCCGGTATTTGAGGTTGAGGTGATGGATGCTTTTGCAGGCATAATACCCTTCGGCAATCATGTTCATTTCGGCTTGTGCCGAAGTAACAGAATATCCTTTTCCGATCATGGCGCCAAATGTGCGGTTGCGGCTGAATTGCGAGTAACACGTTACAAGCAAGTCGCCCAAGTACGACGATTGCGTGGTGTCGCGTGCGGCGCTGGGGTAAGTGTTGTTGAGAAAACGTTTCATCTCGGCCTGTGCATTGGTGACCAATACGGCCAAGAAATTGTCGCCATAACCTAACGAGTGACAAATACCCGTAGTGATGGCATAAATATTTTTCAGGATGGCTGCATATTCCACTCCGTAAATATCTGTTCCTGTAAGGGTTTTAATGTAATTGCATGAGAAATTTTCGGCAAGGAACGCCGCATTTTCCTTTTTCTTGCACGAAAAAGTGAGGTACGAAAGCCGCTCCAACGCTACTTCTTCGGCATGGCAAGGGCCGGTGATGGCGCCGATATTATCATACGGAATATGATATTTACGATTAAAATATTCGGCCACCGTCATGTTGTCGTCCGGAATAATCCCTTTGATGGCAGTTACGATAAACTTGTTATCAAAGGTTCCGGTGAATTTATCAAGCTCGCCTTTCAGAAAGGCGGAAGGGATGCAAAACACCAGCACATCAGCGTTCTCAATAACTTCATTAATGTTGTCCGACATGTCGAGCTTCGAGGCGTCGAGTTGCGCCGAGCGTAAAAACTCAGGGTTGCGATGATACTTTTCAATATACTTAATCATGGCGGCGTCGCGCACAAACCATTGCAAATTCGGCTGTCCGGTGAGTAGTACTTTAGTGAGTGCGGTAGCCCAACTTCCGTTGCCAATCATGGCAAACCGTAGCGGGGTATTCCTGGCTATTTTTGAAATTAGCATGCGTCTTATTTTTTGGCCGAAGATACGACTTTTTTTTAAATGATTATAGCGCTACAACAATTTTTAAGGTTTTTCAAGGGTTAATGAATATCTTTGTAAAAAATTTAGTAAATAATGTCTCGTTTTTTTCGCGTCCTTTGGTTCTCCGGCGGCTTGTTGGCTGTGGCGTTGGGCACGCTGGGAATGTTCCTGCCACTGTTGCCTACCGTTCCGTTCTTGCTGCTGGCCATTTTTTGTTTTGCCAAGAGTTCGCCGACGTGGGCAGCAAAAATTTTACATCATCCTTTTATCGGCAAACCGTTGCGTGAATGGTTACAATATAAAGGTATCCGGAAAAAAGATAAAATTTTTTCTATTGCGTTTTTATGGATTAGTATCTTGGTTTCCATTATCTTAGTGGCAGCGTTTTGGGTACGGATATTGCTGCTCGTGGTGGCCATAGCTGTGACCATTCACTTGCTTTCATTTAAGACAATAAAGTGAATAAACATTTTTTTGTTAATTTTTTTGGAAGTTTAAAAAAAAGTTGTAACTTTGCATTTCAAAGTACTTTTATATGGACAAACAACATAAAAAAAATACCGAATTAGATGCTATTCGCGAACTCATGGAGCGCAGTAGCACATGTATTGGACTGAGCGGGTTAGGGGGTATCCTGGCCGGCGTTTTGGCTTTGGTTGGTGCATCGTGTGCGTACTATTGGATAGAAGATTTTAAAGAGAATGTGTATGCTGTAAAGGTGTTGCAGCAAAAATTATTACTGTTGGCGGCGGCTGTTTTTGCAGGGGCGCTCTTTTGTGTCCTCTTTTTTAGCTATCGCCGAAGTGAAAAAATACAAATCCCGTTTTGGAACAGCGCTACCCGGCGGTTGTTTATCAGTATTGCCGTGCCGTTTATTGCCGGCTCTTTTATTTTTTTATGGGCATTAAACAATCAATTCTATTTTTTGCTTCCGGCGGTGTCGCTTATTATATATGGTATGGCTATTTTTTGCGGAAGCTATTATACTACCAGCGAAAGTCGCTATCTGGCCTTCGCTGAAATGATTTTAGGGTGTGTGACCATTTGGCAGCCTGCTTACGGATTACTTTTTTTGACAACAGGCTTTGGCGTACTACATATTATATATGGTGTTGTGATATGGTTTAGGTATGAACGAAAGGATGTAAGATGACCGACCCCAATCCCATAAAGAATTTGAATAAGATTTTCGACCATCGTTTGCGATTAGGTATCATGAGTATATTGGCTGTGAATAAAACGTATTCTTTTAACGACTTGAAAGAATTGTTACAGGTTACGGATGGGAATTTGGCTTCGCATATAAAAATATTGGAAGAGAATAACTACTTGTCCGTGATAAAAGGATTTATAGGACGGAAACCCAATACGCTCTATGCCATTACACGCGAAGGAAAAGAAGCGTTAAAACAACATATAGAAACATTGGCAAAACTCATTGATACGATGGACTAATTTTTTTATTTTTTCACTTTGAAATTAAAAGTACTTTTAATTATATTTATTAACTATTAAAAATTTACAATTATGGGAAAAAAAACAATCATTTTATTGACAGCTTTGGCCAGTATATTTGTTACGGCCACCGCTTTTGTAGCCGTTGACGCCGTGAAGGTCGCTACAACGTACAACGCTTACGCCAATGGCGTGATAAGCAGTGTGGAATTTGAGGGCAACACATGCCGTATCAGTATCCACAACAGTATTACCGATACGGACGATGTGTCGGTAGTGGTGACAACGACCAATCAGAACTTGTTGGCATTGATGCACAAGTATGAGAAACTCGTTGTTAATGTTGCCAACAGCACAAAGTTGACGAATGGCAACATCCGCTCAATTATCCGTCAGCTTCCGACAAACATGAAAGTAGACGCAGACGATGCGGAAAAATTGCTGAACGAGTATGGCGTGGTAAAATAATCATTAACGACCGATGAAGGTAAAAATGATTTTACCAGCCCTGACAGAGTCGGAGAGCCCCTTTTGGCGACCTATAAAGTATTCGCTTTTTCCGCCATTGGGGCTTGCGACTTTGGCAGCCTACCTTTCGCCCGACGACGAAATTGACTTGCATGACCAGCATGTGGAGAAATTAACACTGCTATCGGATGTCCGCAACCATGGCAAGGCTGTTGAAGAAACACCGGCTTTGCGCAATCTTAGAAACTTGTTTTTAGTTTTGGTATAGTAAAAAATACTATGCCGGATGGGGGTTATAGGAGTGTGTTTTTGAGTGCTAATTGAAATAGAAAATTTTCTGATAATTATTTTCCATTCATCCGGCAACCATTTTTCAATTTCTTTAGCAATATTTACCAAAATCTCGCCTGCGCTCCATCATCAATTATTAAATAAAAAGTCAATATTAACGTTTTTATAGTTATTAAAAAAAATCAATATCAACGTTCCTATCGTACATGTGTAATGTGATCTTATTTATCTTGCCATATCTCAAATAAATACTTAATCCATAATGAACAAACAAAGCATCTTCGCCTGCTCCCATAGCAAGCGCTCTTTTATCATACCCAAAACCGCGAAGCACTATTTTGTCGGTGGTTTGTTGTATAACTCTCATTGGTTTTTGGGACATTTGAACATTATTGCCCCACATAGGATGGTTGCCATCTAAATTAAGGATAGTTACAGTATAGCCTTCACCACCGCTAATATTATTCTCAATTTTAATGGCACGCTTGCATCCTACTTGCAATCCACGGACAGGTTTCCCGTTTTCATACCGCTGGTGACTATTGGATATAAAATAAATATTACTTAAATCGAACATACTACTATTTATTTTTTTTAGGCTATACCTAACTTTCGTGCAATCTTTTTTAATGGGTTCTCAACATCTGAAATTTCTCCATCCTGATTTGAAATAAACTCTATCAAAATCTCAGGATTGTGTATTGAAAAAGTAACTTTAGATAATTTGCCTGAATAATAAAACAAGGACATATAACATGGTTCTTTGTGGCTTGCCCCTGCACCGCTATTAGCAAGGTTATTACTCCAAAGTATTCTATCCTTGTTTAAGGATATTTCAGAGAAACTAAATGTGCCGATAATATATTCGGAGATATCCGAATGGTCAATGCTTACCTTTATTCTTTTGCTTGTAGGATTTACTTCAGCAGAAATCCAAAAGATTGATTGTAAGTCTATAAAACAATTTCCTTGGTGTCATATTTTACAATTGTAGGCAGTAAAATTAAAAGATTTTCTTTCTATTTTACCTTGCGTTTCTAATAAATTGACAGGAAAAAAATCATACGTTTTCATAATTTTTAATATTAATTAATTCAAATTGAGGCAATTCAATAGCATCAAAATATTGATTTGTAATTTTGTCCAAAAAAGTTTCCGTAATAATGTTAATGTCATCTCCTAAAAATTGATCTATTTCTTCAATAGTCGATGAGAAATGTTCAATAATTTTTTCATCACTTACTTCCAATCGATGGCGGATATTTTTGAAAAATTTGATTTCAGAATACTCAATAATTTCATCAGCTTTGATTACTTTAATGGCTACATTGATTAAGGTTAACTCCTCCTGTTCGGATAATTTCGATTGCTCAAGTGTTGTAAAATAATTGGTAATAAATTGTCTGCTGTCTGAATTAATTTCGGATACATACGAATTTATCTCTTCCTTTAAATCAACATTAAATGAAGGGAATGATTCACATATTGATTTTATTACAGCCACTTCTCTTTCATCGATGTCTCCATCGGAAGCCATACAGCAAAAAGCTGTTTTTAATAAAAGTTTGTTAAAATTTTCTGTTTCCATATTTTTAGTCATTATTTAAATCCAATTCTACGTCTTTCCGGCTCAGCTTTTCCTTCTTCCATTTCTTTTTTTATTGCCTCGTGTTTTTTAAGGTCAGCAAGGGAAATCGTTGGCTTTTGGTTTTTGATAACAAATTCCAAGGTTTCCATTGAAATACGTTTTATTTTATCTTTAATTGTCTTTCGGGAAGCCTCGTCGATCAACAATTTAATATCACTCGAAACATAATTTTCCGTTAGCATAGCCAATTTATTGTAGTCAATTCCAAAGTCAAGAGGTCTGCTTTTCAGATACAATTCAAACAAGGCTTTTCTTGCCTCAAAATCCGGAGGCGGAATATAAAACCATTTTTCCAGCCGTCCTGCTCGCAATATCGCTTTGTCTATCAATTGTGGCTGATTGGTCGAGCCAATGACAAAAACGCCCGAATCTCCGACATTATCTAACTGAGAAAGAAATTCATTCACTTCAGACCCATAACTATGAGTTGCCTTTTCGCGGTTGGGGGTCATGGTATCTAATTCATCGAAATAAAGAATCGTCGGCGCTTTTTCCCAAGCTTCTTTAAAAATTTTCCCGATTTTTTCTTGTGTGCCATGTACATATATACTTGCAATATCCGATGCAATTATTTTGATAAAATTATACCCGGCTTCTTCAGCGAAGCGTTCGGCGAAGAAAGTCTTGCCACAACCCGGCGGCCCGTACAGCAACATTCCGTTGGGTAACCCTAAGTTGTGCCGCTTATATTCTTCCGGATTTTTGATAACATCAATTACGTCAGTCTTCATTTGATCTTTCAACTGTTGCATCCCCGCAATGGCGGCAAAACCTTTTCCTCTTTTCGGTTTTATCTTACTTGTCGAAATTTTACTATCTGTTTTTTCCAAAGACTTTACCGGTTTTTCTACGGCAATTTCACCATTCAATGCCTGCAAAAATTCCATTGCCGATTGAAAACGCCGTTCACTGTCGGCGTGCAGGGCTTTAGTTAAAATTGCCAAAACTGAATCGTCAAAATCGACTATTCTATTTGATATATTCGGGAACGCAAGCGATTTTTCCCGTGCTTCCAAAATCAATTCTTTTTCATTGGCTCGCATTGCTTCGTAGCTTGAAATAGCTCTATTCCAAGGTGGCGTACCGAAAAGCAATTGATACATCACCGCTCCTGCCGAAAACAAATCGGACTGTGGCGAAAATGTTCCTGCTGTAATACATTCCGATGCCACATAATGCAAATTTAATCTTTCTTTGTTGTATGTTTTCGACGATTGATGAAATAAACGTGCATAACCGAAATCAATGATTTTTGCTTGTGGCGTTTCACCTGACAAGTCGAGCATAATGTTTTGCGGCGTAATTTCGTTGTGTATAATTGGTTCCGGCAAGGAATGGAGATATTTTAAGCCGTTTAACACACCGGAAAGAATTTGCCGAATATCATACACGGAGGAGACCTGTTCTCTGATTATTCGTTCCATCAAAGTTTCACCGGCAATGAAATTTAATACCAAATAAAAATACTTTTTGTTTTCCACCACCGTTTCGCCGCTATCTTTGTACGAAACGATATTAGGGTGTTTTAGGTTTTTCAATAGTTCAATTTCAAGTAAATTTCCGGTTGCGTCGAATGCCGTATGATGTGTTTGTGCCGGATTAAACAGTTTCAAAAAATACAGTTTGCCGTCTTTGCCTTTTACTCGATAGGTTTCGGCGTTACAGCCTTTCTTGATAAAGAGTAAGATAGTATACTTGTCCTCAAGGATAAAATTTTTTGATAATATGGCTGATTGCATTTTATTCATCTCTTTTAGTTTTTATAAAAAGTGAAACGATTAATCCCACAGCCACAATCACATCAACTATATTCCATAACGTTCTTCCCAATGCTATTTTAAACAAAGGTTGGAATAAAACAGCCAAAGTAATAAACACAACTATTTCTGTCTTTTTACCTTGTTCGTGTGCAAAATAGGCCAACACAGCAAAGCCAATTAAAGCAATGAAACGCACGAACTGGTAATAGCCGTAAGGCATATCTGCCAAACAGAGTAGCATTAGAATTGCTATAATTATTTTTATTATTTTATTCATATTAATTTCTACTTCCCTAATAATGATATTGGAATAGACAATATTAAATGAATTAATGCAATATATGCGTATAAATCATTTTCGCCGAACATTTTTATCATCCAATATATTTCTGAAATAAAAGGAAGAATAAAAGTTAAAATACCAGCCCAAAAACCACTTTCAGTAAAAGCTATCACAACTGTCCAAATATGAGTTATGAGTGCCGTTATCATAAAAGTGAAATAAACTACACCCCATAACATTATAAAAATATTTTTCATGTTTTATTAATTTTTTTAATCATATTTAACGTGTTTGTTTTTATCCTCCTAATGTTGTTCCTCCGCCATCACCATTTTGGTCAATCCGTAAATCCCAAATCTGAATAAGAACAGGTCGCAATTGATCTTTCCGTCCCTCTGCAATTAATTTCAAACCTTGATTCACCAAGGCACGTGCTTTATTTGCATCTTTCCAACGCAATGTATTAAATTCTCGGTCATGATACATAAGTCGTCTAGCATCCATTTCTCCTTGTGTAAGTTCATTTCTTATTTCTACTGAAAGACCGATAATATCATCTTTCAATTCTTTCGCTTCGCCTCTGTTTCTATCTCGAATTACTGCATCAAGCTTTTGTTGGAGATCTTGTGTATGAGCATCAACTTTTTGCATATTCAAATTGCCGGTATTTCCGTCTTCTTTGATTTTGCGTACCAAATCTTCCAATTCAAAGTAAGCGGTTTTCAAGTCCTTTTCAATTTGAGGCCACTCTTGCTGTTTTTCAAGAGGCTCGAGTTGCATAAGTTCTTTTCGCAAACTCTCCAGAATTTTCATTCTGCCGTCAGCGCTACCTTTTTCGTTTTCCAACTGTTGTTCCAGTGCAACAAGACGATCGTAAATATCGGTGGCATTTACATTGAGAGCGAGACGCTTGGCATTGCTAATTTTTCTTGTCAATTCTTCCACCTTGGGCGCCTCAATAGCCTTAATCGGAATTTCGAGTTCTTCCGTGTGGTCTAATGCCGGAAAATAGGCGCTGAATTTCATCAACCCCGATTTATCTACTTTTATAGTAATGTCCACGTCGCTACCTTCGGGAAGTAATGCTGGTAAAGATTCGCCGGTGATAACCACTTCATAAATCAAATTATTCAGGTCGGGATTCGTTTTTTGAGCGTTGTATTCTCCTTCGTAGATAGGAATACGAATAATATCTTCTATCATTCCGGGACGAATCGTTTGCCGCGTTTTCAGCCCGTTGGTTACGCCGGTAGCGGGATAGCGATTATTCTTTTCCAGCCCTTTGACTGGCAAAATCAAATCTTTTTCTTCATCGTTAAAGTATTTTACAATGCAAATATGCCCCGGCAATACCTGCATACCATCCAATCCGCTGATACCTTGCAGAATATTAAATTTATTTGGCTCACATTCTACTTGGTTGCTTTGTTCGTCATATACATTCACAGTAAAAGTATTTGAACGTCCTTCTACCAAAGCGACTTCTATCAATGCTGATTTTTTATCGCTGATTTTAGTTTTGACGCTGCTCCATGCTCCATCGGAACGAATAATTTCCACATAAATATCTTCAGGAAATATACCAATAGATTTGTCTTTTAATACTTTGATATTGATAAATTCTGTTGTTTCTACCGAAGTCGCCTCATATTTTACTTCCAGTTGCAGTTT
>JAIRLY010000187.1 GCA_031259075.1 Dysgonamonadaceae bacterium
CAATCCCAAAGCGTTTATTTATGCGCGTTCGTTAGGAATGCTTTCCTTAAAAAGTCTTCTGGACAGCTATAACATAAGTTGTCCGCTCAGTAGCATTTCAGCCGTAAGCGGTATTTCAGCCGACGGGAGAATTATTACCGGATACGGTACATTGGGTGGCAAAACGGTCGGTTTTTATGCCGAAATACCGGACATTACCACCGGTATGTTTCCTGTACGGAATATTGATGTGAATACGCCTGTGTACGGAACCGTGGAATTGAACTGGGAGGCTCCCGAAATTGCGGAAGAAGCAGAAGAAGAACTTGTTGCCTACCATATTTATAAAGGCGAAACTTTGATTGGAAGGCTTGATATATCGACAACCGATACTACTTTTACCAACCTAACGGACGGTACTTACCTGTATTCCGTAAAAGCAGTGTATGAACAGGACGGTGAGGAGGCAGAATCGATTGCGGGCAAAACCGCAGCCGTTACCGTGAGCAAGAAAACAATCCCGTTCTATGATCCGTTTAGCGCTTATCAAACGGGGGGGCTTCAGTTTGACCAGACTTTTCAGGACGAAATTCCGCTAAGTACAGGCGGATGGGACGTTTCCGCACATACGGTTCCATTCAGTGAAGCGTGGAGAGTCAATGGATCCGGCCGACCGCCTTGCTCGGCAGGTTTTATCGCTCCACTGTCGGGCGAATACAGCGAATCGCTTAACTCGCCTTTTTTTGATTTGCGGGAAGTCGAAGATTTATTCCTTGCTTTTGAGATTGGAGTTCCGCGTTCTTCCTCGCCCAATGGGGAAAATTTGGCAGTCGAAATATACGACGGTGAAACATGGCAGAAAGTGGGTGTGATACCGTCTGCAGGTCAGGAAGTTCTTTTTTCCAACCGGTATTACGACCTGAGCGAATATGTCGGCAAGGATAACATCCGTTTTCGTTTCCGCTGTTTCGGGACTGCTACTACCGGCCTCAACTGGTTTATCGACAATGTGGAACTGACCGACGGCGCTAACCGTGTTTTCATAGGGGAGCCATTGGTGGTTTCGGCGCGGCAGGCCGGCGAGGGCAAAGTGCATATCAACTGGTCGGATCCTTACGGCAAAGTTTCTCTGTGTTATATGTTCGACGACGACGCCATCGGCGCCCTCAATAACAGCCAATATCCTTATATTGCCGCCAATATGTATCCGGCGGAAGACTTGACTGCTTATGACGGATATTATCTTACGTCTATCTCGTTTTGGAGAACAACAAACAACGCCCCGCAGGAGTTGACGAAGCCGACACAGTTCCGCTGGTTCGCATCGCAAGGCGGGGAACGACTGGTTGCCGATACACTCATTAACCCGAAGCTCAAGTGGAACACCGTCCAGTTGGAAAATCCCGTCCAGATTGATGCAACAAAACCGCTCTATTACGGGATCGAAGTGACAGACGCCGACCTGAATGACTGGCCTGTAGGCTCGGGAACTTATTATCAGCCGGGCGAATCTCCATACGATCCATACATCAATCTTGATAAAATAGACGGAAGGGGCAATCTGTATTCGGAAGACGGCGGCCAAACTTGGCGGAAAGTCTCGGAAGACGGGGAAGACTTCGCCTATGATCTTTTCTGCGTCCGCGCTACTTTATCCAGAGATATCGTCCCTGCGTCCGACTTGCTTACGCGACGTATTACGGGTTATAAAATTTACCGCAACGATCAAAGCCTTTTGGCGGAAGAACAGGGACAGGATTATTCCGTTCCCCTGAATAATTTTACCGACGTCAATCCCGGCGATGGAGACGTTTGCTATACCGTGAAAACGTATTTCTACGATTACGAAGCCGGGCATACCCTGTCCGATGGAGTTTCCGATTGTATTACGATAAATGGTATCGACCCGATTCGGGACGCCGACGGATGGAACGTTTATCCGAATCCGGTAAAAAGCAATGAAACTATTCAGGTGGAAATTAACGATTTGCGACAAACGACTCATTTGATCCGTCTTTACGACCTTTCGGGAAAAATAGTGAAGGAAGTCAATACCAATGCGTTGTTAACTCCGATAAAATTGGATGTGGAATCAGGAACTTATATTTTGAAAATCACAGATAATAAGACAATTAAACTGATTGTGGAATAAACGGATTAAAATGTAGACTTATGCATATTATGCATATAAAGAATTCTTTTCACTACTGACCGGCTAAAAATTCAGCAATAAAAAGGGTGGCCCTTGCAGGTCACCCCTAAAGTCGGTTATTTTGTTGTTGCATACAATAAAAATTACAACATTCCACAGACCGATAAAAATTTGGGGGGGGGTATAATTGTCCCCCCCCTTTTTACATTAAGCCATCATTTTACTCATTTTGTGCTAAAATAAAAAACAAAAAGTTATGAAAACATCGTTACTTATCATCACTAATCTCCTGCAATTCTAAAATCTGTACCCGATACCCCATTCTATTCCCCATTGAAATAATGTATCCGGGCCGAGCATGCTGTATGTACCGGCGCTTCCCATATCATGTTCCTTGTCCCTGCCAATCAGCAAATTATATCGTCCAAAAGGGCTTGCAGAAAGCGTTATACCGGAATGAAATACATATTCCACCCCCATATTTACACTTAAACCTGCCCCGTACTCGTAACCTTTGCTTGGATGATAGTTCAGGTCAAGTCCTCCTTCCACAAACAGGTATTTCAAAAAGTGGTATTTTAGATGAAGCGGGAGGGAAAATATGAATATTTTATCTCTGTAATTTGACGTATTTGAACCACCGCCGGAAATCGAATTATAGGTAGATGTTGTCGCCAAGTAAGCGAAAATTGCTGTTAATCCCGTACAAAATTCGGTGTTGGAAGTAGTTCGGCGGGCATATTCAATTGTTATGCTTTTAAAATCATTTCCTTCATACTTGTGTGATGCCCCAAAACCACCGAAAGTGATACCATTTCTATTGTAATCATTCCTACCAAAAGAATAATTTACACCTATGTAATTTTTTCTTTCCTCTTGAGCGTATGTATTTTCAGTAGCATAAATAATTGCTACCAATAGAAGAAATTGTTTAAATTTAATATTTGACAATGTTTTTTTCATGTATTTATAATTTTTTTCTGTTTTATATTATTTGATGATATATTTATAATCAGCACCTTATACAAAAATAAGATGGGAATAAGATCCTCTTTCAGTCAATTTAACCCACTACCAAATCTTAATCGTTTTCATTTTATTTAATATAAACATTTGTACTGTCCGGTTTGGGAGAAAAAGCCCGGAAATGATAAACTTCGTCGCGTTCTCTAATTTCTCCATCGGATGAAAATTT
>JAIRLY010000231.1 GCA_031259075.1 Dysgonamonadaceae bacterium
AAACAAATTGACTTTTTTCATGATTTTTATGTAGTTAGTTTCAACAAAGATAACAAAAATTCAGGTGTTTTTACAATAAATCAATGAAAAAAACGATTTTTTTACCGTCTGAAATCCAATTGGTAAAGTTATATCTTTCTGATTGTTTCGGCTTTCAATATTCTATCTATATTTTTTGTATTCCAAAATATTATATTTAATTAAATATGAGATGTTTACAAAAATAAATTAAATATTTTTCTATATTTTTTCTATAAAATTATATTTTTATCTTTTTGACTTTTACATTTGTATCATTATTTACTAAAATTTCATAATATCATGAAGAAAAAATTTACTTTATTAATTGCTGCAATAGTTGCAGTATTAGTTGTAGAAGCGCAAACACTTAATAACCCTAAAGATGCGAACGATTATTTCATTGTTAAATGGGATTGTACAAATGATACTTGGGCTAATTCCAACGATTTTGAAGTGGACGAAGCATTTACCTTTGCGGTAGATGTTACCGGTACCGCTTTGGAAGAATGGTTGAAAGAAACTCCAACCAATGACGGAGGCACTCGCAGTATTGCCGTTAACAGATGGACCGGATTCGGTGATTTCAATGGCGATTGCAACCGGTTGAAACAAATCAGAGGCAATATTTACGGAACAACCTGGTGTTTTACTCAAATGGCAGGTACTTTTGAAATTTCGGAAGCAACTGTTCCCGGAACTGTAACATACTTTGCGATGCAAGTTTTTGGCTTTGAATATACGGCCGACAATGCCGGCGCGTTGTGGTGGCAGTGGCCTGCAGGCTGGCTTGAGGTAGGAGCAACTGTAGACGCAGTAGAGGGAAATGCATTTACAAGCGCTCCCTATACCGGTACCAAAACAAGCATTGAATTTTATGCAGATGATTATGATGGATTTTGGACTTACACGGCAGGAGGATATGCTCCGTCCTGTGCATCCATCGATTACACCGGTATTGATGCTGTTGCCGTTGATTCTCCCGTTGTTGGACATGAATACTACAACCTGCAGGGAGTAAAACTTTCCAAACAACCGAAAAGCGGATTGTTTATCGAAAAAGCAAAGAAAGCCAACGGAACTTCCGTTGCCCAAAAAGTGTTGAAAACATTAAAATAAAAATAGTTTGGTCTCTACACGGAAAAAGCGAGATTCCAACTCGCTTTTTCTTTTCCATTCCATTTGTTAAATCATACAAGAGAAATATCATGAAAAGCAAAAAAATAGTTATTTTCTTTACATTCATTGTTTTGTGTTGCTTTTCAGCACTTGACGGTTATGCACAAGAAATAAAAAAAATAACGGGAACCGTTACAGATGTAAATAACGAAGCCGTTATTGGAGCGTCGGTTACTATTTCAGGAATTAAGCTCGGAACAGTAACCGACATGGATGGCCGTTTCGAACTGTCGGTTCCTGTCGGAAGCACATTAAACGTTTCATACATCGGCTATGTGACGTATCAGACGAAAATAACATCGGATACGAATATTTATCCGGTCACTTTGCAAGAAGATTTAAGAGTCTTGGACGAAGTGGTTGTCATCGGTTACGGTACGCAAAAACGTTCCGAATTAACCGGCTCGATTTCTTCTGTTCGTGCAGCAGATATTAAAGATTTTTCGTCCAAAAGTTTGGCAGAAGCATTGGGCGGTATGGCTGCCGGAGTGATGGTCACCAAAGGGGATGGAGATCCGGGCGGAGCAGCCGACATCCTTATTCGCGGCGCCGGTTCGGTCAATGGGATAAGCCCGCTGTTCATCGTAGATGGAGTTGCCCAAAGTACCGGATTCAATTTCAATATGCGCGATGTAGAATCGATAGAAATATTGAAAGACGCCGGTTCGGCGGCTATTTATGGTTCTCGTGCAGCAGGCGGCGTTGTGTTGATCTCAACCAAACACGGCAAACAAGGCGAAAAAGCAACGATTAATGCGAATGTGCGTTTCGGATTAAGAAATATTACCGGTAATATTAAATTATTGGATACCGCCGACTGGATTCGCGCTCGCGACGCTTTTGGGAACGGAAACACACTGAATACCTTAGGCGTGACAAGCTTAGACTCTATTCCCAATACGGATTGGATGGATGTCATGTTTGATACAGGCGTCGAACAGGAATATGGCGTGTCGCTTACTTCCTCATCCGAAAAAGTAACATTCTTTTTGTCCGGCGGTTTTTTGAGTGAAAAGGGTGTATATATGGACACAAAAGCCGAACGTTTTTCGTTCCGCAATAACTTGGAATATAAATTCAATAATCACATCTCCATTGGAGAATCTCTCTATGGAAACACGACGAAAATCAATCCGGCTATCAATTCTTCTATTTACAATCATACAATTCCTTTCCGTACCGTGCCGGTAGCTCCGGTCTATGACGAGGATGGAAATTTTGCCGATACACCGCAGTCTGTGGGTGACGGGCCTAACTTTGCAGGCTTGGAAGATGCTTTCCATGTATTTAACGATAACAACTATACGTTGAATGCACAAGCCTATCTGAATATCAATTTCATCAAAGGCTTGGATTTGAAAATCACCGGCGCCGGCGAATTTTACGGCTTTTCGAAAACCACTTTTACCGAATACCGGAATTTCGGAACGGTAGAAGTTAAACCGCAACGTTTGGACGCTTACGCCGGAACACTGCAAAATCTGATGTTTAACTCGGTATTAACTTATGAAGCCGATTGGGGAAATCATAATTTGAAAACAATGTTGGGAATGGAATCATGGAAAAAAGACGGATACAATTTGAGCGTTACCGGATACGAATTTTCTATTCCCGTGGCCGAATCTCTTTCATTGGCTTCCGCCGGTAGTACTAAAGATGCTTCTGATAACTTGCCTGTTGAACGCAGACTCTCTTATTTCGGACGTATCAATTACAGCTATTTAGGTAAATACCTTTTAACGGCTAACTTCCGCGCCGATGCATCCGACCGGTTTGTAGGCAAAAATCGGTGGGGTTATTTTCCTTCTATCAATGCAGGTTGGCGGATAAGCGAAGAAGATTTTGTTAAATCATTTACAGAGAAATGGTTGAATAACGCCAAAATTCGAGTGAGTTGGGGTATTTTAGGGAACGACGCCATTCCGCAATTTATGTACGAATCTACTTATTCACCCGAAGGAATCAGTCATTCTTTTGATGGTACATCTACACCAAGCGCGGGTTATTGGATTGCCACTTTCGGTAATTCAAGGATCAAATGGGAAGAAATTAACCAAACGGATTGGGGTATCGATCTGACTTTCCTAAAGCGCCGCTTAACGATTACCTACGATTACTATAATCGACAAACCAAAGATATGCTTTATCGAGGTTCTTTGCCTATATCTTCCGGTATGAGTTATTATTATAGCGATGAAGATCCGGGCAATACGATTCGGTATTATTTTAATGCCGGATTAGCCGAAAATAAAGGCCACGAAATCACTATCGGATGGAAAGAAAAAAGAAAAGATTTCACTTATTCCATCGGAGCCAATGCTTCCTTCAATTCCAACCGGGTGAAACGGGTGGGCGATGCACCGGGAGTTTCCGGCATAGACGGCGGATTGACCGATTGGCCTCTGCTGGCGCGTACGGAAGACGGAATGCCGATGAGTATGTTTTTTGGTTATCAAGTACTTGGTATCTTCCAAAATCAGGCCCAAGTGGATGAATATAATCTATACGCTTTAGAGGCTTGGAAAGCCAAAAATCCAAACCATCCTTTTGGTTTCGATCCTGTTTCCGGACAACCGTATAACAGTGCGGAGCAGAAAAACGTGATCGGTATTTATTACCAAAAAGAACAAACCGGAGTGGGCGATTTGATTTTCGACGATAATGGACAGGGATGGGTAACGGCTCTTTCTCGAAAATATATCGGAAATCCATGGCCCAAAATGACTTTCGGTATAAATATCAACTTTGAATACAAACATTTTGATTTAAACGCCGTGTTCCAAGGTGCATTAGGATTTGATATTATGAATTTGATAAAGCCTTATACTCAAATGTTCAGTTCCAGTAATACAACTGCCGATATTTTCAAAACTTCGTGTTTCGGGAAAGACAATACTACTGTAACCGATTTTCCACGCATCGGATATATTGATGAAAAAGGCTCGTTCATTGGCGATGGCGCCGTCAACAGAAACTATTCTACCGTATCGAGTTATTTGCTGGAGAAAGGCGATTACTTGAAACTGAAAAATCTATCGATCGGTTATACTTTGCCGAAAACTATTTCAAAGAAAGCTTTTCTCGAAAATGCACGTGTGTATATGAGTGCGCAAAATGTATTTACGCTTACCAAATATACCGGTATTGATCCGGAAATAGGCGGTAATGTACTTTTGCGCGGAGTAGATCACCAAAACCGTTATTTGCCGTCGCGTTTAATTTCCTTCGGCTTAGATTTAACGTTTTAAAAATAGAAAGATATGAAAAACAAGGTAAAAAATATAATTTTAGTTGTTGTGATGAGCTTGATGTTTAGTTGTTCCGATTTTTTAGACATTTCAAACAAGCAAACCTTGTCACCTAAAAATTTTCCGGCGACTTTGGAACAGGTAGATTTGATTTTGACGTCTTCTTATGCAGGACCATACGGTTTTGGATTATATGCTTTCTATTGGTTTCCAATGGGTCTTTATTTGTACGATCACACCACCGATACGTATGGCTCGTACGACGAAAGAGGTTCAAGTATGGACAATTATACCAATATCGACAGTCGCTATATTTTGCGAACTTATACGGATCTTTGCAAATGGGCGCATTTGTCCACTACCGCTTTGGAAGCAGAAGAAAGCTATCGCATCAACTATTCGGTGAAAAGCGAAGAAGCGGAATTGGACTACATAAGAGGTCAAGCATTGTTTAATCGTGCATTAGCTTATTGGCATGCACAAATCTTTTTTGAGATTAACCCGGATGGATGGGGTTTCCCTGTTTTCGATAAAGTGGTCAATACCGTTGAAGAGATGGAAAGACCTCGGAGTACTGTAAAAGATACATGGGCCTTTGTAATAAACGACTTGGAGACGGCTATCCCTCTACTTATAGGGCATAACAATAAATACCGTGCTTCGGAATGGGCCGCTAAAGGCTTGTTGGCAAAAGTGTATATGCAATCATTGTATATTTTTCCGGAAAACAAATTTAAAGTACAATTCCTGATGGAAGATATTATCAACAATAGCGGAAAACGGCTGGCAACACCTGAAGTTTACAAAGATATGTTTTACGGTAATGCCGACAACGAGTTTAACTCCGAATCGCTGTATGAATTGAGCATGACCACATATTATGGCAAAGAAGATATCTGGATGGGTTATAATACGGGTAGTGGAATGCCGATCGTATTTGCACCCTGGTATATGGATTTGGAAATTCGTTTCCGGCCGAATGTCGAAGGCAAAGAAGAAAACGACCCATTGAAACAGGTATTGGATCTTTCTACAGCTAAAAAAAGCAGCCAATGGGGTAATAATTTTGTTCATGACGCCAATATTCGTCGTTTTGGATTTCATGGCATCTATGGGGATACGGTTCCAAGACGTACATTTAATAAATCGTTTAATTCGGCATTAGCACGTTCGATAGATAATTATCCTTACCGGTTGGAATATCCCGATTACCGGCAAAAAAGCATGGATTTAAAAAACGACAGAGACCGTGTCGATCCGCGTTTGCAGTTATCTGCCGGACAGCCTTTCGTAGACGAATATATCAATGAAAAAGGAAAGATTACTTATTACGATCGTTCGCATGAGGTAATCAATCGTCCGGATTTATTAGCTTGGCAACATCGTAAATTTACAAATATTCAAGGAATTGAAATGGGACAAGCTCCTTACGGAAAAAACGAAAGCAGCGACGCTAATTATCCGATTGTACGTTTAGCGGACATTTATTTGTTGTATGCCGAGTTAATCAAAGACGAAAATCCGGCTTTGGCATTGGAATATGTCAATAAAGTACATCGCCGTGCTTACGGATATTCACCCGATTCGCCCTGTCCGTATGACTATACAGGTTTTACGGAACGGACAAAAACGGCAGATGCGACCGACCATCTGGCAAACGATGTCCTAAAATACGAACGTTGGGCGGAACTTTTTGCCGAAGGACAATGGTGGTGGGATATTCGCCGTTGGAAAATCGGTCTTGCCGAAGCCGAATATTACAAAGAAACCCGTCATGGTAATATTACTTGGAAAGGTGATGAATCGTATGTGCAGCCGATACCGCAATTAGAACTCGAACGCAATAAAAATATTCAACAATCCACCGGTTATCCGGGAGTAAGATAATCAATTGAAGTATGAATAAAATGAAAAATCAATTATTGAAAATTAATTATTTATTTGTCGCAGTATTCTTTTTTGTTGCTTGCGGAGGTAATAAAACGCAATGTTTGACTTCTCCCGACGGGAATACCGTTGTAAGCTTTACTCTCTCGAACGGCAATGCTCTTTATTCTGTGCGGAAAGACGGAAAAGAATTTATAAAAGATTCTCGCTTAGGCTTTTTATTCAGTAACGGAGATTCGCTTTGTGCCGCTTTTAATATTATCCGTACTACCTCAGCTTCGTTCGATGAAATATGGGAACAGCCTTGGGGTGAAGAAATAACAGTTCGCAATCATTACAACGAAATAAAAATCGAATTGCAGGAAACTGCAGGTGAAAAACGTTTGTTAAATATTATTTTTCGCGCTTTCGACGATGGAATTGGTTTTCGCTACGAATTTCCCGAACAGGAAAATTTGAAAACCTTCGAGATTGCCGGCGAGTTAACAGAATTTGCTCTCCCGGAAGACTATCAAGCATGGTCGATTCCGGCTTATAAGGGCGAATATTATGAATCGCTTTATAAAAAATCCCCGATAAGCGAACTGGATACGGTTTGTTCGCCGTTGACAATAGAAACAACAGATGGCGGATATATAGCTATTCACGAAGCGAATCTAACGGATTATGCAGCCATGAATCTCTATCCTGAGAATGGATCTACCGTGTTGAAAACCGATTTAACACCTTGGTCAACAGGAATCAAAGTGTATGCGCAAACGCCGTTTGTTTCTCCTTGGCGTACCATTATTTTGGCAAACGATTTAAATGAATTGGTTAATTCCCGGATAATGCTCAATCTGAATGAACCCTGTAAAATAGAAGATACTTCTTGGATTCATCCGGCGAAATATACAGGAATCTGGTGGGCGATACATCAGGAAAAATATACTTGGTCGCAAGGACCTAAACATGGAGCGACCACTAAAAATGTGAAAGAATACATTGATTTTGCCGCAACTCATCATCTTCAGGGTGTTTTGGCAGAAGGGTGGAATCAGGGTTGGGACGGCGATTGGGTAAGCAATGGTTTTGACTTTAGTTTCACAAAGCCTTATCCCGATTTCGATACGGAAGAGCTTAGTCGCTACGCATCTTCCAAAGGGATTGCGCTTATCGGACATCATGAAACCGGAGGTTCTACCCTCAATTACGAAGATCAGATGGAAGAGGCTTTTGCTTATTGCAATAAATGGGGGATTAATTCGGTAAAAACGGGTTATGTAAACCGTTTTTTAGATAAGAAAGAACGTCACAGCAGTCAATACGGAGTACGCCATTACCGCAAAGTGATTGAAACGGCAGCCAAATATCATATTATGATCGACAATCACGAACCGGTAATGCCAACCGGATTGCAACGGACATATCCTAATCTGATGTCTCAGGAAGGCGTTCGAGGACAAGAATACGATGCATGGTCGCGTGACGGAGGTAATCCTCCCGAACATACCACTATTGTTCCTTTTACGCGCGGTTTGGCCGGTCCAATGGATTTTACTTTCGGAACATTCAATTTTGATAATCCGGTGTATCCACAAACAAGGGTACAAACAACCATTGCGAAACAATTAGCCTTGTATGTCGTTATTTATAGTCCTTTGCAGATGGTTTCGGATTTGCCCGAAAATTATGTAAATAATCCGGCTTTCGAATTTATTGAAGTTGTTCCGGTCGACTGGGAAAAAACGATTATTCAAGAAGGCATCATCGGCGATTATGTTGTAACTGCCCGTAAAGACAAACATTCGGACGACTGGTTTCTGGGCGCTATTACAGACGAAAATGCCCGAAATTTGAAAATAAATTTTTCGTTTTTGGACGAAAGTAAAACCTACAAAGCAAAGATATTCAGGGATGCAAGCGATTCTAATTGGAAGACTAATCCTTATCCGGTTGTAATAGAAGAAATAGAAGCGGATGCACATACAATATTGGATTTGTATCTGGCGACGGGAGGAGGCGCCGCAATTTGGATTAAAAATATTGATTAGATTCCGGTAATAATCAACAACCGGTAGCGGCGAGCGCTAACCGGTTGCCTTGTCTGTTCGGTTATAGCTACCCTTTCACAGGAAAGGCTTACAGTTGACTCCGTGTAGACAAATTGCCTACATAGTCAATCTTTCTTGCAACGCACGCTACGCAGGGTGTACTTGTAATAGTCTGAGTTTTGGATAAGAAAATTTAACTTTTTATTTTTTTATTTCAAAAAATCTCACTAATTTTGTTCGGTTTTTAAATATAAAATAACATTTTTTCATAAGAAAACAGAAATTATTTTAACATTACATATTAATTAAGAAAGCGTTAGCTTCTTTCTTGTATCAGAAACTTCCACAATTTCAAACCAAACAAGAATAAGTTAGTAAGCGCTCACGTTGGATGCGTGGGTTTAACTTATTTGTTTGGTTGGGTCGTGGAAGAACCTCTGGTACAGATAAAGTTAAAAGTCCCACGCTTCATATTTTTAAACCGCTTCTCTTCGGGACCTGGAAGCGAACTAAGAACTAAGAGTTATGAGTTAAGAATGGACACCGCCTCCTGTATCACTATCGTTTATTCCGGTCGAAGGTAAAGACAACGTTTTGAATCAAAAGATCATTTTTTCTCATCGTTTAATAAAAGCCGGTTGTCTTTACCGGAGACGGAAATTGAGAACTAAGAGTTAAGAACTAAGA